>NZ_JARUXD010000015.1:0-62083 GCF_030433875.1 Curtobacterium sp. PsM8
CCCGGGCCGGCGGGTCCCGGGGGGGGGGGGGGGGGGGGGCACCGCCCCCCGGGGCGGGCCGGGGGGGGGGCCGACCCGTCGGTCGGGGGAACGGTGGTGGTGTGTCTCGCGCTTCGGTCGATCGGATCGCCAGCAGATCAGCTGCTGGCGGCGGCCTGCTCGACCGCGAGCGTTTCGGTGCCACCGCCCGTGCTGATGGCGATCTTGCGCGGCTTCGAGGACTCCTGCACCGGGATCGTGACGCTCAGCACACCGTTGTCGTAGTGGGCGGCGATGCGCTCGACGTCGAGGCCGTCGCCGAGCGTCAGCTGTCGGACGAACGAGCCCGGCTGCCGCTCGCGGGTGAGCCACTGCGCGCCCTCGGGGGCTCCGAGCGTCCGTTCGGCCCGGATCGTGAGCACGGAGCCGTCGACGTCGATGTCGACCGAACCCGGGTCGACACCGGGCAGGTCGACGTCCATCACGTAGTGGTCGCCGGCGCGGTACAGGTCCATCGGCATCGAGCGGGGGCCGGTACCGGCTCCGGCGAGGAGGGACCCGGCGAGACGGTCGAGCTCGCGGAACGGATCGAAGTTCATGGCCATCTGACATCAACTCCTTCTCTGAGTGGTTCGCAGTTGAGTCGCCGTGACTCAACTGCGACCTGTTTTAGCACTCGAACCCGGAGAGTGCCAAAAGACTGCTCAGAGGACGCCGAGAGCACAGCCAGCCAGCGTCCGAACGGTCGCGGCTAGGATCGACGGCGACATGAGCAGCTCGTTCACCCTCCCTGACGCCGCGTCGCTCGGCGATCTCCGCACCTACCTCGGGCGAGCCGCTCGGATCGAGGACGGGTCGGTCCGTCTGATCGCCGACTCCGGCGTCCTGGCCGTCTACACGGCGATCCTGTACCCGCTCGGACTGCTCGACGAGCTGCCGACCGTGCTCGGGCTCCGGACGTTCGCGCTGACCCAGCCGGAGCACATCGACGTCGTCGTACCGCTGCGCTCATTCCAGGAACGCCTGCGTCTGCTCGCCGAGGCGCAGGACGCCGCGGACGTCGACAGTGCCGACCCGACGCGGGCCACGCCGATCGAGGTCGAGCTGCCCCTCGAGGTCCACACCGTCACCTGGGCCGCGATCTCACCGCCTCGCGGGGGATGGGCACCGCTGTCGGACGTCTCAGCGGAGCTCCTTCACCGTGCCGCTCGGCAGGGCATCGACGAGGTGGCGGCCGCAGTACCGGCGAGCTCGGGGGAGTCCATCGTCCGACGTGTCCGCTCCGAGGTGTGGGGCCGACCGATCGCCGGCGTCGAGCACCTGCCCGCCGGTGCGGGCTTCGCTGCCGAGAGCCTCGGCTTCCTGGGCACTGAACCGGTCCGGCTGTTCGAGACCGGTCCGTGGAGCCGACTGACGACCTCGCGGGGGCACGTGCTCGTCAAGCGTCGAGCCTGGACCCTGAGCTCCTAGCCGCAACGCCGACGCGCACACCGGGCGTCGACCGCCGACCGAACCCGACGCCGGGGCCACCAGCCCGCCAACAGGCACGCGTGGTTCGCTCGGGATCATGCACGTCTTCCTCACCGGCGCGTCCGGGTACATCGGCTCGGCCGTCCTCCGCGCACTCATCGCCCGTGACCACACCGTCACAGCCGTCCTCCGATCCGACGAGAAGGCGGCCCGTGCCCGTGAAGCCGGCGCCACCGCGATCGTCGGCGACCTGGCCGACCAGGAGCTCGTCGCCCGGCTCGCGCGCGAGGCCGACGCCGTCGTCCACACTGCCTCGGCCGAGGACGTCGACCCTGGTTTCATCGCGACCGTCCTGACGACGCTCGACGGCACCGAGAAGCCGTTCGTCCACACCGGGGGGATCTTCACCTTCGGGGCGTCCAGCGACATCACCGAGGACGCACCGATCGCCCCGCCGGCACTCACGGCGTGGCGATCGGCGAACGAGGCTCGCGTCCGCGCGAGCACCGTCCGCACGACCGTCGTCGCGCCCGGCATCGTCCACGGACACGGCGCGGGCATCCCGACGATGTTCGTCCCCGACGGTGAGGCACCGGTCCGTCTGGTCGGTGACGGCACGCAGCGCTGGACGACCGTGCACGTGGACGACCTGGCCGAGCTCTACGTCCTCGCGGTCGAACGCGGTGATCAGGACGGGTACCTGGTCGCAGCGTCCGGCCACAACCCGACGGTCCGCGACCTGGCGCAGGCCGGCGTCGACGGACAGCCTGGTGTCGGGGGACAGGCCGATGCCCATGCCGCCGTGGTCGCCGAGTCCGTCGACGAATCGCGGGAGCGCCTCGGCACGGACTTCGCCGACGCCCTGCTGCTCGACCAGGCGGCGACCGGTGCGCACGCCCGCAGCCTCGGGTGGAAGCCGTCGCACCCGACCCTGGTCGAGGAACTCCGGAGCGGCTACCGCGCCGACTGACACGGACGCGCCGCCTGACGCGGACGCGACAGCACGGCACGCGAGAGCACGAGGCGGCCGCAGCGCGGCGCGCGGGACCAGAGGACGGACCGCGCCGACCGACGTCGACGTCAGTCGAACGAGTTCGTCATCGCGTGGGCTGCACGGTCGAGGTAGCCCCAGAGCTCAGCCTCGTCGAGCGGGGCGAGGCCGAGCGACTCGACCGCGTCGTGCATGTGCTGCAACCAGTGCTCGCGGGCCTCGGGCGTGATGCGGAACGGGTTGTGGCGCATCCGCAACCGGGGGTGCCCGCGCTGCTCGCTGTACGTCGACGGTCCACCCCAGTACTGCTGCAGGAACTGCGACAGGCGCCAGATCGCGCCGTCGAGGTCCTCGGCCGGGTACATCGGCCAGATGACCTCGTCCTGCTGCACACCCTCGTAGAAGCGGCGCACCAGGCGGTCGAAGGTCGGGGCGCCGCCGATGCGGTCGAAGAGCGAGCCGCTCGCCGCCGCACCACCGAGGCCGACGCGGAGCGTGACGGGCTGCGCGGGCACGCCGCCGACGCCACCGGCACCGGCAACGCCGCCGAGGCCAGACCCACCGGTCCCGGGCTCACCGGGCGGCGGGCCGATGGGCAGTGACGGTCCGGTCATGGCGAGTCCTCGTGGTCGGTGCTGGGTTCGTCCCCGGTGCGGATTGGGCGCCCGAAGACGTTCCGCCGGGCGCTGCGTGACCTGGTGGGTGCCGGGACGGGCGCGGTCCGCACCGGGCGCAGGCCGTTCACCGACGTCGCGTTCTCCCACCCGGCGGGCATGATCATCGACATCGCGGGGAGGGTCACGCCGAGTTCGTCGACGCTGTGCTTCAGCCGGATCCGGAGTTCGCGGCCGACGACGTCGAGTTCGGAGGCGCGGGTCTTCACGACGAGACGGAACACCATGCCGGTGTCGGTGATCGACTGCAGTCCCCAGATCTCGGGCTTCTCGACGATGCGCTGGCGCCACCGGGGCTCTTGCGACATGGTGACGGCCGCGTGGAGCAGGGCGTCCTGCACGGCGTCGATGTCCGTGTCGTAGGGGACGGTGATGTCGACCAGGACGCGGGACCAGCCCTGGGACAGGTTGCCGACGCGGAGGATCTGGCCGTTCGGCACGAACCAGAGGATCCCGTTGACGTCGCGGATCTGCATGACGCGCAGCCCGACGCTCTCGACGATGCCGGTGGCCTGCCCGGTGTCGACGACGTCGCCGACGCCTGCCTGGTCCTCGAGGATCATGAAGATGCCGGACAGGATGTCGCGGACGATGCTCTGCGCACCGACCGCCAGGCCGGCGGCGACGACCGAAGCGCCACCGACGATGCCGACCGCGGCGGTGGGGAAGACCGTCGAGATGACGATGGCGAACGCGATCACCGCGACGACGACCGTCGCCAGGTTCTCGAGCACGCTGCCGAGGGTGCGGGTGCGCTGGACGACCCGGGCGGTCTGCAACGGCGAGGCGACGAGCGCCTGCGTGTCCGCCGCACCCTGCCGCTTCTTGACGCCGTTGACGATGCGGTCGACGACCTGCTTGATGGTCCGGCGCAGGATGAGTCGGAGGATCACCGCCGCGAGCAGGACGATGACGATGGTGATCGGGACGTGCCAGGTGTCGACGAACTGGGTGAACGTGTTCGACGCCCACTTCGAGACGTCGGGGGAGTCTGCAACCAAGAGCATGATCCGGTCGATGCTAAGCGGCGAGGCCTCGGCGTCCCTGGAGGAACGCCGAGGCCTCGCCGCCGGTCACATCAGACTCAGACGTCCGCCGCCTGGACGCGGAGGGCACGCTCGGTGCCCGCGAGGTTCTCGGTGACGATGCGGCGCAGGGCCGGCGTCTCCGGGTGTGCCTCGAGCCACGCCACGGCCGCGTCACGCAGCTCCGTCGACGCCAGCGGCGCGGGGTAGAGCCCCGTGACGACCGTGTCGGCGATGTGGTAGCTGCGCTCGTCCCAGATGCGGGTGATCACGTCGAAGTACCGCGACACGAGGCCCTCGAGCACGACCGGGGAGTTCACGTGCTGGAACCCGATCGTGGTCTGGCGGACGATCGCGTTCGGTGCGTCGTCGCTGTCCACGAGGGACGAGAACGCCGCCAGCTTGCCCTCGGCGGTCGGGATCGTCGCCCGGGCACGCGCGGCGGCCTGCTCGCCGGAGGCCGTGCGGTCGGCGGCGAGCTCGGTGTCGATCTCGTCGTTGCCCGCGGCGCCGGCGAGCACGAGGCCCTCCAGCAGCTCCCAGCGGAGGTCGGTGTCGACCTCGAGCCCCTGCAGCGTCACCGAACCGTCGCGCAGGCCCTGCAGCGTCGCCACGTGCTCTGGCGTCGACGGGATCTGCGCGAAGAACTTCACGAACTGGAACTGCGCGTCGGAGCCGGACTCAGCCGACGACGCGAGCTGCCAGAGGGTGTCGCCGACGGTGCGGACGGTGCTGTCGGACTTCGCCGGTGCGACGTAGTTCCGCGCGGTCAGCAGGAGCTGCGACAGCGTGGTCCGGATCGTCGTGGACTCGGTCTCGGTCGCGATGTTGCCGAGTGCCAGGGACACGTAGTCGCTGGCGGGGGACTCGGCGTCGCGCGTGGCGTCCCAGACGGCACCCCAGACGATCGAACGGGCGAGCGGGTTCGCGATCGCGGCGAGGTGCTCGATCGCGGTGCGGCGGGACTGCTCGTCGAGGCGGATCTTGGCGTAGGCCAGGTCGTCGTCGTTGAGCAGCACGAGGTCGCCCCGGTGCACGCCGACGAGCTCGGGCACGTCGGTGCGGGGACCGTCGACGTCGATCTCGACGCGGTGTGCCCGCTCGAGCTTGCCGCCGGACGACGCGGTGTCGGCGCCGAACGGGGCCGAGGCGTCGTTCGTGAACGAGTACACGCCGATGGCCAGGCGGTGCGGGCGCAGCGTCGGGTGGTCGGCCGGGGCTTCCTGCAGCACGGCGAAGGACGTGATGACACCGTCGGCGTCGGTCTCGATCTCCGGGCGCAGGGTGTTCACGCCGGCGGTCTCGAGCCAGAGCTTCGACCACTCGGACAGGTCACGGCCGCTGGTGGACTCGAGCTCGACGAGCAGGTCGGCCAGCTCCGTGTTGGAGTGGTGGTGCTTCTTGAAGTACGCCGAGACGCCCGCGAAGAACGCGTCGATGCCGACCCAGGCGACGAGCTGCTTGAGGACCGAGCCGCCCTTCGCGTAGGTGATGCCGTCGAAGTTGACCTGCACGTCTTCGAGGTCGTTGATCGTCGCGACGATCGGGTGCGTCGAGGGGAGCTGGTCCTGCCGGTAGGCCCAGGACTTCTCCATCGCCTGGAACGTCGTCCAGGCCTCGGTCCACTCGGTGGCCTCGGCCGTGGCGATCGTCGACGCCCACTCGGCGAACGACTCGTTGAGCCACAGGTCGTTCCACCACTTCATGGTGACGAGGTCGCCGAACCACATGTGCGCGAGTTCGTGCAGGATCGTGACGACCCGGCGCTCCTTGATGGCGTCCGTGACCTTCGAGCGGAACACGTAGGTCTCGGTGAAGGTCACCGCGCCCGCGTTCTCCATCGCGCCGGCGTTGAACTCCGGCACGAAGAGCTGGTCGTACTTCTCGAACGGGTACGCGACGTCGAACTTCTCCTCGAAGTACGCGAAGCCCTTGCGGGTGATGTCGAAGACGTACTCCGGGTCGAGGTACTCGGCCAGCGACTTCCGGGCGAACACCCCGAGCGGGATGGTGCGGCCGTCACGGCTGGTGAGCTCGCTGCGGACGACCTCGTACGGGCCGGCGACGAGCGCGGTGATGTAGCTCGAGATCTTCGCGGTCGGCGGGAACGTCCACGTGGCGTGGTCGCCGTCGACGTGCGGCTCGGGCGTGGGGGCGTTCGAGACGACCTGCCAGCGCGCCGGTGCGGTCACGGTGAAGCGGAACTCGGCCTTGAGGTCGGGCTGCTCGAACACCGCGAACATGCGGCGGCTGTCCGGGACCTCGAACTGCGAGTAGAGGTAGACCTCGTCGTCGACGGGGTCCACGAAGCGGTGCAGGCCTTCGCCGGTGTTCGTGTACAGCGCGTCGGCGACCACGACGAGCTCGTTCTGCTCCTGCAGGTCGGCGAGCTGGATCCGGACGCCGTCGTTCACGGCGTCGACGTCGAGCGCCGTGCCGTTCAGGGTGACCGAGTGGACGGTCTTCGTGATGGCGTCGATGAACGTGCTGGCGCCGGGCGTCGCGGTGAAGCGCACGCGGGTGGTGCTGCCGAAGCTGTCGGCGCCGCGGGTCAGGTCGAGTTCGACGTCGTACGTCTGGACGCTGACGATGCCGGCACGTTCCTGGGCTTCGGTTCTGGTGAGGTTCTCTCCGGGCACGGACGCTCCATCTTCGCTGCGGACGCGGACGATCGATGTCCGCGTGTCGGTGGGTCCCGCTCGGCGTCGTGCGTCGGCGGGACGGCTCGTGACCAGCCTAGCGAGCGGGCGTACGCTGCGATCCGTGACTGACACGACTGTGGAGAACCCTCATGCGACCCGGACTGATGTGGAGTTCTGGTTCGACCCGACCTGCCCCTGGGCGTGGATGACGAGCCGCTGGGTGGGTGAGGTCGAGCAGCACCGCGACCTCGACGTCACCTGGAACGTGATGAGCCTGTTCGTCCTCAACGAGCACAACGAGGACATGCCCGCCGAGTACCGCGAGGCGATGGAGCGGAACCAGGTGTACTCGCGTCTGGTGACGGCCGCGAAGGCCCGCCACGGCCAGGACGTCGTGAAGCGGCTCTACGACGCCCTCGGCGAGCAGATCCACCACCGCCAGCAGAAGGACCCCGAGCAGGTCGTGCCGGCCGTGCTCGAGCAGCTCGGCCTGGAGGCCGACCTCGCCGACGCCGCGTGGACCGACGAGACCGACGCCGCGATGCGCGAGAGCCACCGCGACGGCATCGAGCGGGTCGGCCAGGACGTCGGCACGCCCGTCATCGCCGTCGACGGCGTCGCCTTCTTCGGCCCGGTCATCTCCCCGGCGCCGAAGGGCCAGCAGGCGCTCGACCTCTGGGACGGCGTCGTCGCCGCGGCCCGCTATCCGGGCTTCTTCGAGCTCAAGCGCTCGCGCACGACCGGCCCGGTCTTCGACACGGTCGACTGACGGGAGGCGCGGCCCGGCCCCGCCACACCGCCTGCGCCCGCCGAGCCTCGGCTCCGCGGACACCTCGCGCCTCCTCGACGCCGCAGAGTGTCCGCTGGGCCGAGGCTCGGCCCCGGCCGGGCCGGGCGGGGCGGCCGGCTCAGCCGAGCGGCAACCGCATCAGCGTGAGGTCGAGCCACCGGTCGGCCTTGCGACCGACCTCGGGCACGACGGCGACGGTCGTGAAGCCGAGCCGTTCGTGCAGTGCGATCGACCCGGTGTTGGCGCTGCAGATGCCGGCGATCATGACGTGCCGACCCTCCGCGGTGGCCCGGGCGACGAGCGCTGCCATCAGCGTCGAGGCGATGCCCCGTCCGCGGAACGACTCGACGACGTAGACGCTGTGCTCGACGGTCAGCCGGTAGCCCTGCTGCGGCCGCCACTGGGAGTAGGTGGCGTAGCCCGCGACGACCCCGTCCACCTCGGTGACGAGGACCGGCCAGCCGTCGCCCTGCCGCTCGGCGAGCCAGGTGTCGAACCAGGCGCGGGGGTGCGGGACCTCCTGCCAGATCGCGGTCGAGTGCAGGACCGCGTCGACGTGGAGTGCGTGCACGACGTCGAGGTCGGCCGGGGTGCAGTCGCGGACGCTGACGGCATCCGTCGCATATGCTGTCGCCATGTCTCACATCGTAGACGAGCCGGAGGGCACGGGCGCAACCCCCGACGTGGATCACCCTGATGCGGAACGCGGCGGTCCGGAACACCCCGACGACGCCGACCAGCGCCGCCTGGGGGAGCGCCTGCAGCGCCTCCGTACCGAGCGCCGCTGGAGCCTCACCGAGCTCGCCGAGGAGTCCGGCGTCTCCCGCGCCATGATCAACCGCGTGGAGCGGGGCATCTCGAGCCCGACCGCGACGATCCTCGGCCGTCTCTCCGGAGCGTTCGGCCTCACCGTCTCGCAGCTCCTCGACGACGCTCTCGAACACGAGGTCCCCCGCACCAGCGACCCGGACGAGGCCCGCGGGATCCAGCGCGCCGCCTCGGCCGACTCGTGGACCGACCCGGAGACCGGGTACCGCCGCCGTCCCCTGTCGAGCGCGGACTTCCCGGCCGACGTCACCGAGGTCCGCCTGCCGGCCGGCCGCGAGGTCGCCTACCCCGCCAGCGCCTACGCCTTCCTGCGGCACTGCATCTGGGTCGTCGACGGCACCCTCGAACTGCAGGTCGGCGACGCCGCGACGCGGCTGGGCGCGGGCGACCGGATCGAGCTCGGCGAGCCCGCCGACGTCGTGTACCGCAACGCCGGCGACGAGCCGTGCCGGTACGTCGTCGTCGTGGTGCGGCAGCGCTGACGGGAGGCCCGCCCCGGGTCCGGCACCGCGCCTCCCGTCCGCCCGTCGGCCGGGTCGTCGGACCGGTCCGTCCGCTGCGGACCCGGGAATAGGATCGGTCCATGCGCATCCACCTCGGAACGGACCACGCCGGCCTCGAGTTCAACAAGACCCTCGCCACGCACCTGACCGGAGCGGGCCACGAGGTCGTCGACCACGGTCCGACCGCGTACGAGCCGCTCGACGACTACCCCTCGTTCTGCATCAACGCCGCGCACGCCGTGGTGCAGGACCAGCGGGCCGGCGTCCAGGCGCTCGGCGTCGTCTTCGGTGGGTCGGGCAACGGCGAGCAGATCGCCGCGAACAAGGTCGAGGGCATCCGGGCCGCACTGGTGTGGAACGAGTCGACCGCGGTCCTCGCCCGCCAGCACAACGACGCGAACGTCATCTCGATCGGGGCGCGCCAGCACACCGAGGAAGAGGCAATCCGCTTCGTCGACCTGTTCATCGCCGAGCCGTTCTCGGGCGAGGAACGGCACGCCCGCCGCATCGCGCAGCTCGCCGAGTACGAGCAGACCGGCACGATCGCAGGCAAGCAGGTCGACGCGTAGGAGCCGGTCGGGGGACACGACCCGTCAGCGGCACCGGGTAGAACTGGAGCCATGCCCGAGGGTCACTCCGTCCACAGGATCGCCAACCAGTTCACCCGCCACTTCGTCGGCAAGCGCTGCGAGGTGTCCAGCCCCCAGGGCCGGTTCGCCGCGGGCGCCGCTCAGCTGGACGGGAAGAAGCTGATCGCCTCCCGGGCCGTGGGCAAGCAGATGTTCCTGGAGTTCGAGGACGACCTGTTCCTCCGGGTGCACCTGGGCCTGTACGGTGCGTGGGACTTCGCCGGCGTGATCTCCACGGCCGAGGCGCTGTCGGACGACGACGACCGCGAGGAGTCGCTGTCCTCGATCGGTGCCCCGCGGCTCGCCCGCTACCGGATGGCCGAGCAGGAGAAGAACGAGGACCCGATCGAGGCGTTCCCGCCGGACCCGGTCGGCCAGGTGCGTGTGCGGCTGCTCACCGAGGACACCGTCGCCGACCTCCGCGGGCCGACCGCCTGTGTCGTCGAGGACCCGGCCGGGGTGCAGCGTGCGCTCGACAAGCTCGGTCCGGACCCGATGAACGACGACGGTCCCGAGGCCGAGAAGGTCTTCGTCGAGAACGTCCGGAAGCGCAACGTGGCGATCGGGCAGCTGCTGATGGACCAGTCCGTGGTGAGCGGCATCGGCAACATCTACCGCGCCGAGCTGCTGTTCCGGCAGCGGCTCGACCCGTACAAGGTGGGGAAGAAGATCACCGTCAAGCAGGCGAAGGCGCTCTGGGCGGACTGGTCGAAGCTGCTGCACGACGGTGTCCGCGACGGCCTGATGCTGACGATGGACGGGCTGTCCGACGCTGACCACAAGAAGGCGCTGCGCTCCCGCAAGGACCGCCACTGGGTGTACCACCGCCAGGGGGAGCCCTGCCGGGTCTGCGGCACCGAGATCCGGATCGCCGACATGGCCGGCCGCAAGCTCTACTGGTGCCCGAAGGACCAGAAGTAGCCAGGACCTACAGCGTGCGGTGGGTCCAGCGGCCGGCGACGGCCGTGGCCAGGACCGGCATCGTGCGGAGCTCGGCCGAGGTCGCCGTGAGCGGGTCGGCCGGCACGAGGACCAGGTCGGCGACGTCACCGACGGCGACGCCGACGCGCCCGTCGGTGCTGCCCCGCCACGCGGCGAGCGCCGACATCCGCTGTTCCGGGTGCCACGGGCTGCGGCCGTCGCGGTCCCGCCCGACGGCGGCGGCGAGCGCCACCCACGGGTCGAGCGGCGCGACGGGGGCGTCCGAGCCGAGCTGCATCCGGGCTCCGGCGCGCTCGAGGGACGCGAACGGGAACGCCCGGTCGGTGCGGCCCGCCCAGTGGTGGTCGGCGATGTCGCGGTCGTCCATCGCGTGCTCGGGCTGCACCGAGGCGACGACCCCGAGCTGCGCGAACCGGGGGACGTCCTCGGGCTGCAGCAGTTGGGCGTGCTCGATCGTGCCGCGGGTGCCGACGGTCTCGAACGCGTCGAGGGCGAGCGTGACGGCGCGGTCGCCGATGGCGTGCACGGCGGGGACGAGTCCGGCCGCGACGGCACGGCGGAGGACGGGGACCAGGTCCTCGGGGGTCCAGGTGAGGAGCCCCGCGCCGTCCGAGGTGGCGGCGGTCCGGGTGCCGAGGGATCCGTCGGTGATCACCTTGAACGGCCCCATCGTCAGCAGCCCACGGGTGCCCGGGACGACGTCGCCGGTGCGGAGGCCGCGGGCCACCACGTCGTCGAGTTCGCCCGGGTAGACCCCGGAGGCGACGCGGATGCCGTCCGTGCCGGCCGCGATCCGGCGCGCCCACCGGTCGAGTCCGAAGACCATCTCGAGGTCGACGACCCCGGTCACCCCGCGCTGGGCAGCGGCGTCGACCGCTTCCTCGACGGCGGCGTCGAGCAGCTCGTCGGGGACGCGGGACAGTGCGCCGGTGACGTCGAAGGCGTCCTGTTCGCGGAGGACGCCGTCCGCCCCGGTCGGCAGGGCGCGGCCTAGCAGACCGGCGAAGTGCGCGAGGGCACGCGTGTTGCACCAGACGGCGTGCAGGTCCGCGGCCACGACGACGACCGGGAGGCCCGCGGCGGCTCGGTCCAGCAACTCGCGTCGTGCGGGTGCGGGCCAGAGCCCGTCCCGGTAGCCGTGACCGACGAGGACGTGGTCCGGCAGCGCGGTCCGGGCCGCGTCGGCGAGGCGGTCGGCGGTCTCCTCGGCGGAGGTGCAGTCCTGGACGTCGACACGCTGCCGCATCAGGGCCCACTGGTCGAAGTGCACGTGGTGGTCGCGGAGGCCGGGTCCGAGCCAGGCGCCGTCGGCCTCGACGACCTCGACGTCGAGCACGGTGCCGGGCGGGACGTCGGCGGCGCGCGGCACGTCGACCGTCCCGGCGGGCCCGATCGCGGCGATCCGTCCGTCGACGACGAGCACGTCGGCGGGGGCGCCGGACGTCCCCACCCGCCGGACGGTGCGGAGCAGGACGACCGTCACCGTGCCTCCCGCCCGTCGGCGCGCACGTCCACGGAGCGTGTCCGCACCCGCTCCATCTCGTCGGCCAGTGCCGGCGCCGTGTACGGCCCGTCGGCACGGAGGCCCGCGATCACCCGGTCGACGACCTCGGGTGCCTTGTTCTGGCTGAGCTTCGCACGCGCGTCGAACCGGGTGACCCGCAGTCGGATGCCGACGGTGCCGCGGGCGATGCGGCGGGCGGTGTCCTCGTCGACGTCGAGCGACACCGGGGACGGCATCGCCCGCTCGAAGTGGTCGACCAGGTCACCGAGGACCCGGAAGTTCTCGTCGTCGGACAGGATCTCCGGCGTGCCCCACAGGTGCGCGGTGGTGTGGTTCCAGGTCGGCACGAACTGCTCCGGCGGGTACCAGGCGGGGGAGACGTAGCCGTGCGGGCCCTGCACGACGACCAGGACCTCGTGCTGCCCGAGCTCGTGCGCGACCTCGTCCGGACGGCCGACGTGGGACACCAGGACGAGTTCGTCGTCGGCGCTCGGTTCGAGCAGGAACGGGTAGTGCGACGCCACCAGCCCCGCGGCCGTGTGCGACACGATCGTCGCCCAGGGGTTCCCGTCGATGAGCCGTCGGACCTCGTCGACCTCGGTCATCAGGAAGGAGGGTGTGTGCCGCATGCGACGAGCGTGGCACATGCCAGGCTGTCCGGCATGGAGAAGCGCGCTGCCTACGAGTCCGTCCTGCCCTACGTCCGCGAGTGGATCGCCTACAAGGTGTGGCAGCTGCGGTTGCCGGGCGTGCAGGTCGCCGTCGGGTTCGAGGGCCAGGAGCTCTTCGCCGACGCGTTCGGGTACGCGGACGTCGAGGCCGGCCGTCGGCTGACGAACGCCGACCTGTTCCGGATCGCCTCGCACTCGAAGACGTTCACCGCGACCGCGCTGCTCCAGCTCGCCGACCAGGGTGCCCTGCGCCTCGACGACACCGTCGGCACGTTCGTTCCCGCCCTGGTCGAGGCCGCTTCGCCGATCGCCGACGCCACGGTCCGTGAGCTCATGGAGATGGGCGCCGGTGTCGTCCGCGACGGCGCCGACGGTGACCACTGGGCGCTGGCACACCCGTTCCCGGACGCCGACGAACTGATCGCCCTCGTCGTCGCGGGTGGCGCGAAGGTGCCGGTCGGGTCGGCGTTCAACTACTCGAACCTGGGCTACGGCCTGCTCGGCCTGGTCATCGAGGCGGTCACCGGCACCAGCTACGCCGAGCACGTCCGCACGGCGATCACCGAGCCGCTCGGCCTCACCGGCACCGGCGCCGAGTTCGACCCGGCGCGCGAGGACGAGTACGTCGTCGGCTACACCGGCCTGCACACCGCCCGCACCCGGCAGCGGGTCCCGCACGTGACGACCGGGGCGCTCGCCGCGGCCACCGGGTTCCACGGCACCGCCTCGGACCTGGTCCGGTACTTCTCCGCACACGTTCCCGGCCGAGGCTCGCTGCTCTCCGACCACGCCAAACGCCTGGCCCAGCGGAAGGCGTGGAGCGCCCTGGACAGCGACCCCGCCGCGCGCGGCTACGGCGCCGGGTTCGTCGTCGACCGGATCAACGGCCGGGAGGTCCGTGGCCACTCCGGCGGGTTCCCCGGGCAGATCACGCAGTCCGTCTTCGACCCCGCGTCCTCGCTGGTCGTGTCGGTGCTGACCAGCAGCGCCACGGGTCCGGCGACGATGCTGGCGTACGGCATCGTGCACCTGCTCGACGCCGCCGCGGACGAGCACGCCCCCGGCACACCCGTGCCGGCCGACGTCGACACCGACCGCTACACCGGACGCTTCACCACGTTCGAGGGCATCACCGACATCGCCCGCGTCGGGGACCGGCTGCTGGCGATCGACCCGACGCAGCCCGTGCCGACCGAGTCGCCGGTGCGCCTGGACGTCGTCGACGCCGACACGCTGCGGATGGCGTCGGGGAACCGGTTCGGGTCGATCGACGAGGACATCGTGTTCACCCGTGACGACTCCGGCGCGATCGTGTCGGTCCGGGGCGACAGCGGCATGACGCAGCGCCCGTGGTCGGTGCCGGCGGAGTCACCCGAGGTCGCCGCGGCGCTCGTCTGAATCTGGTTCCGGGTCCGGGTCCGGCGCGGGGCTCGTCGGTCTGGCTGTTGGGGGCGGTCGGCGTCAGCGGACGTCGGCCGTCTCCCACAGCCGCCGGGCACCGTCGCGGACCGGGCGGACCAGCGGCGGCACGAACACCAGCACGGCGCCGACGAACGCCACGAACTGGCCGGCCTGCGGGATCGCGAACAGCCCGGTGAGCGCGCCCTGCGGTGGGATCCAGAGCGTGAAGAGGACCGGTTCGACGACCGTCCACGCGAGCCACACGCCGGCACCGACGAGCACGGCCCAGGCAGCCACGCGGTGCACCCGCCCGCCAGCCGGACCCGTGCTGGTGGTGCTGGTGCCAGCTCCGGCTGCGGTGTCGGCCCTGGTGCGCAGCACGAGCAGGACCCCGAAGACGAAGAGCAGCGCCCGAGCCGCGATGAACAGCACGGTGCCCACGGGCCACGCGCTGCTGGGCACGAACCCGGCGAGCGACCAGGTGAGCACGGCGAGGGCGAACCCGAGCAGGACGCGGTCCTGACCGCGGAGGGCCCGGACCGCCACCAGGGCGGCGGCGACGATGCCGACGGCCAGCACGGTCCGGAAGCCGACCACGTACTGGTCCTCCTGCAGGTCGAGGGCGAACTGCAGCCAGTCGGACACGACGGCGAGCGCCGGGACGAGTGCGGCGACGACCGCGGCGAGTGCCGTCAGTCGGTCGCGTGTGGTGTCGTGCATGGTTCCCCCTCGAACTGTCCTGCGTCGTGCTGTCCCCGGTGCGGTGCGGTGCGGTGTCGGAACTCTACACATCACCGGTCGCCGCGGCCAGAGCCGTTCTCGGGCTGTGGAGAGCCCGGGGTGGGGACAACCCCACCACGGGTCCGGGAGGCGGCAGGATGGGACCGGGCCCGCTCCTGGGCGAGGCTCGATGCATGACCGACACCGACCGGCTCGACCTGGCTCGCACCGTCCCCCTGGACGACGCCGTGCCCTCGCCCGACCATGCCGAGACCGTCCCGCTCGACACCACGACACCGGAAGCGACCATCCCGATGCCCTCCGCCCCTGCACCCGGTCCTGGCGGGCCTCCCGGCGGCTGGGACGCGACCCCGCCCGTGACACTGGCCCCGACGTCGAAGCCGACCGGGTCGACGCCCGGCGGGCGCGGTCCGGACGCCCCGATCCGCTCCGGCAGCGGAGGCAGCGGAGGCACCGGCGGCAGCGGTGGCCGGGCGAGCGCCGGTGCCTTCTACCGGGAAGCCTGGCGTCGGTCGCCGCGGGACTTCGGCTACATGGCCCTCACCGCGGTGCTCCTCTGCACCCTGTACTTCGCGTTCCCCGCGATCCTGGGCATCGGTGGCCTCGGCTCCCGTGACGTGTTCAACCCGTTCACCCTGCTGCTCTTCTTCGTGGCGCTGTTCGTCGCCCGGTGGCTCGGCCAGTTCGAGAAGCTCCGGATGAGCTGGGCCGACCCGCGGCCGATCCGCCCGGTGGACTGGACGCCGAAGTGGCAGCAGAACTGGTGGACGCGCACGGGTTCGGCCGTCGCGAACCCGCACTACTGGCTGTACCTGCTGCACGCGGTCGTCGTCTACCCGCTCGCCGCCGTCGTGACCGTCGGTGCGGGGCTGCTGCTGGCCGTCGGGTTCCTCTGGCCGGTCGCCGTCGTCCTGGCCTACGTCATCGGCGGTCGGTACCTGCTCGACCCGAACGACATCGGCTCGGGTGCGGGCGTGCTCTTCCTCGCCCTGCTGTCGATGGCGGCGAGCGTCGTCCTCTTCCCGCTCTGGCTGCGCGGCTCGGTGCTCGCGCACTACTGGATCGACCACGGTCTGCTCGGCGGCTTCCGAGCCGAGGTGCTCGAGGAGCGGGTGGCGGGCCTCCAGGCTTCCCGCGCCGGTGCGGTGACCGCCGAGGGGCAGGCGCTCCGGCAGATCGAACGCGACCTGCACGACGGGCCGCAGCAGCGACTCGTCCGCCTGCGGATGGACCTGGCCGCGGCCGAGCGGTCGTTCGAGAAGGACCCGGAGCGGGCCAAGCGACTGATCGGCGAGGCCTCGGGTCACGCGCAGGACGCGCTCGACGAACTCCGGGCGCTGTCCCGCGGGTTCGCGCCGCCGATCCTGCTCGACCGTGGGCTGGTCGCCGCACTCGAGGCGCTGTGCTCCCGCTCGCCGATCCCGGTCGGACTCGACATCCGCCTGCCCGACGGGCTGGAGCTCGCGACCGAGATCCAGCGGAACGTGTACTTCACGGTGAGCGAGCTGCTGACGAACACCGCGAAGCACGCCGGCGCCTCGGTGGCCGGGGTGTACCTCGGGCTGCTCGTCGACACCGCCGGCACCTGGTTCCTGACGGTCAGCGTCACGGACGACGGCCGCGGCGGGGCGACTGCACGCGAAGGGCACGGCATCGAGGGCCTGATGGGCCGGATGCGGGCCCTGGACGGCGAGCTGACCGTGTCGAGCCCGCTCGGCGGACCGACCGAGGCGACCGCGCGGATCCCGCTCGGTGCCCTGAACGGCGTGCCCGTCCCGCGCACGTGAGCGGACCGCGTCCGCCACTAGGCTGACCGCATGACCGACGGCCCGGATGCAGCACGCATCCGGGCCGTCCGCATCCGGGCCGTCGTCGTCGACGACGCCGTCCTGCTGCGCGAAGGCCTGGCCCGCGTGCTCGACGAGGCGGGCATCGACGTCGTCGGCCAGTTCGGCGACCCGGCCTCGTTCCTCGCCGCCCTCCCCACGCTGACGCCGGACGTCGTCGTGATGGACGTCCGGATGCCGCCGACCTTCACCGACGAGGGCGTCCGTGCCGCCGTCGAGGCCCGGCGGATCGCACCCCGGACCGGCATCCTGCTGCTCTCGCAGTACGTCGAGGCCGCCTACGCCGAGGACGTCCTGGCCGCCGGCAGCGCCGGCATCGGCTACCTGCTGAAGGACCGCGTCACCCGGCTCGACGAGATCGACGACGCGGTCCGCCGGGTCGCCTCGGGAGGCACGGTGCTGGACCCCGAGGTCGTCACCCAGTTGATGAGTCGCCGCCGTGACCCCCTGGCGGCGCTGACGCCCCGCGAGCGCGAGGTCCTCGGCCTGATGGCGGAGGGCCGCACCAACGCCGCCATCGCCCGCGCGCTCGTGATCGGCACCGGTGCGGTCGAGAAGCACGTCACGAGCATCTTCGGCAAGCTCGCCCTCGAGGACACCGGCGAGGACCACCGCCGTGTCCTGGCGGTCCTGGCCTACCTCGGATGAACCGGGTCCCCGCACCGCTGCTGGCCCTCACCGCGATGGTGTCCGTGCAGATCGGCGCCGCGGTCGCGAAGACCCGCTTCGACGAGGTCGGCTCGGTCGGGGCCGCCACACTCCGGCTCGTCATCGGTGCGGTCGTCCTGGCGCTCGTCGTCCGCCCGCGCGTCCGGCACTGGACCCGTGCCCAGTGGCTCGCCGCGGTCCTGCTCGGCCTGGCCCTCGGTGGCATGAACCTGTTCATCTACGTGGCCTTCGCGACGATCCCGATCGGCGTCGCCGTGACGATCGAGTTCCTCGGCCCGCTGATCCTCTCCCTCGCCCACACCCGGCGCTGGCGAGACGCCGTCTGGGCGGCACTGGCGCTCGCCGGCGTGGTGCTGCTCGGCGTCGGACCGTCCGCGATCGGTGACGTCGGGGGAGTCGTGGCCGCCGTCCTCGCCGCCGCGTGCTGGGCCGCCTACATCGTGATGAACCGCCGGGTCGGTGCGGCGATCCCCGGCATCGACGGGCTGGCGGTGTCGATGCTCGTCGGGATGGTGGTGGCGCTGCCGTTCGGACTGCGGCCAGCCGTCGCCGGGGTCGCCGGTGACCCGACGCTGCTCGTCGTGTTCACCGTCGTCGGACTGCTGTCGAGCGTGCTGCCCTACGCACTCGAGATGTCCGCGCTCCGCCGGATGCCGACACGGGTGTTCGGCGTGCTGCAGAGCCTCGGCCCGGCGATCGCGGCGCTCGCCGGCCTGGTGGTCCTCCGGGAGGCCCTGTCGGTGCTCGAGGTCGTCGCCCTGGTCTGCGTCACCGCGGCGAGCGCCGGGGTCACGCTCACGTCGCGGCGGGGCATCGCGGCGGCCTGACCGGTCGTCGCGGCGGTCTGACGGGGCATCGCGTCGACCTGACCGGGCGTCGCGGTGCCGGTGACTCGGCGCCTACTCGGCGCCTACTCGGCGCGGAGGAAGTCCGCGTACGTGGGCTCCGCCTGCACGCCGGACAGCAGCGACGGGTCGTTGACCCGGCGGTCGACGTAGGCGGCGATGACCTCGGGCGGGGTGAGCACGTGGGCGACCCAGGAGGGCACGTCGGTCTTCTTCACGGTGCCTCCTCCCTGCGGTCCGGCCGGATGTCTCGATGATCGAGTAGTTCCACGAACCGGCGTGTCACGAACGATCCTCGTCGGCGGACGGGAAGTCAACGCAGTGCGTCATGCGGACTCCGGAGAACGCGATCGCGCGGGCCGCGGGTCGGACCGGCTGCCGTTCGTGGGCGCGTGCCCGGTCCGGGGATCGACCGGGCGCAGGGTGCGGTGCTTGACGGCCGAGCGCCAGATCCACGCGTCGGCCTGCTGCCCGAACTGCGCCCACTCGACCAGGACGGCGTCGCGGGTCCAGCTGCGGGCGAAGGCCTTCACGCGGACGTGGAAGGTCGGGAACTGCACCCAGGCCCAGACCGGGATCGGGGTGACCGCGTGGCAGACGTCGCCGCCCCGGGCCTCCTCCGACAGGGTGAAGGCGCTCGGGCGTTCCACCTCCGGGTGTTCCGGGGGCTGCCACCGGTTCTCGCGACGCCGTCCCACCCGCGTATTCGAACATGTGTTCGAACGCGGCATCAAGTCCCGCGTGCGCTCCGGCGTGTCCGGGACGACCCGGCGACGTCGGTCAGGGGGTGGCGCGGGCGGTGGACTCGCGGACGCTCAGGGTCAGTTCGGGGCCCGGGCGCGACGGCAGGGGAGCGTCGGACTCGATCTGCTCCCGGAGCAACACGGCGGCCCGCTGCCCGAGCTCGACCGTGTCGCGCGTCAGCGAGGTGATCGCGGGCCGGACGAGTCGGATCATCGCCGAGTCGTCGAACGACACGATCGAGACGTCCTGCGGCACCCGCACGCCCATCTCGCTGGCGACGCCGAGCCCGGCGACGGCGAGGACGTCGTTGTCGAACACGATCGCGGTCGGTTGGGTCGCCGCCGAGAGCAGGCGTCGGGTGGCTGCGGCGCCGGCTTCGGCGGAGTAGTCGGTCGGCACGGACTCGGTCCGGTCGTCGGGGTCGTCGCCCGCGCCGGCGAACGCCCGCACCCGGTCGATCCGCAGAGCGGTGTGCTCGAACTCGGGTGGCCCGGAGACGTGCGCGATCCGCCGGTGTCCGAGGGCGCGCAGGTAGCGCAGGACCGTGTCGGTGGCGTCGGAGTCGTCGATCCAGACGCTCGGTGCGGTCCCGGCCGGCGAGGGGTGGGAGCCGACGACGACCGACGGCATGCCGAGTTCGGCGAGCAGGCGCAGCCGGTCGTCGTCCCGTCGCGGGTCGATCACGATCACGCCGTCGACGCGGTGTCCGCGCCACCAGTCGCGGTAGGTCTCGAGCTCTTCCTCGGCATCACGTGCGACGAGCAGCGTCATGCCGATGTGGGTGCCGGTCAGACCGAGCTGGATGCCGGAGATCAGGTCGCCGAAGAACGACTCGGTGCCCAGGGTGCGGGCCGGCCGGTTGAGGACGAAGCCGATCGACCCGGCCTTCGCGCCGCCCAGGGCCCGCGCGGCGGTGTGCGGCTGCCAGTCGAGGTCCCGGGCCACCTGGCGCACCCGTTCCCGTGTCGCCTCGGAGACGCCCGGGCGCCCGTTCAGTGCGAACGACACGGCGCTGATGGACACGCCAGCCCGGGCTGCGATGTCCGCGATCGTCGTTCGACGTCCTGTGGCCACGGGGTTGACTATAGCGCTTTAGTCAGGCATCGTCGCCGTCACGCAGGGGTTCGGCGCACATCGCTGAACCGGTTCAGCAGCTCGACGAAGGAGTCAGCAACGATGAGAAGCACCCACCGCACCACGTCGGGCCGAGTGGCCGCGATCCTGGCAGGCGCCGCAGCGACCGCCCTCGTCCTCACCGGCTGCTCGAGCGGCGGCACCGCCAGCACCGGCGGCGGTGACGGGAAGGTCAGCGGGGCGATCACCCTGCAGACCTGGGCCCTCACGCCGACCTACACGGACTACCTCAACGGGGTCGTGAAGGCGTTCGAGAAGAAGTACCCGGACGCGCAGGTCAAGCTGGTCGACCAGCCCGGCGACGGGTACGCCGACAAGGTGCTCAGCCAGGCGTCGAGCAACTCGCTGCCCGACGTCATCAACCTGCCGCCGGACATCGCCCTGCCCCTCGCCAAGCGCGGGTTCCTGCAGGACGTCGCGAAGGACGACAGCACGCTCTCGAGCACCTACGTCAAGGGCTCGCTCACCGCATACGACTACAAGGGCGTCGACGGCACCTTCGGCTACCCCTGGTACCTCAACACCGACATCGACTACTGGAACAAGACGATGTTCACGAAGTGCGGTCTCGACCCGGCCAGCCCGCCGAAGACCACCGACGAGCTGTTCTCGCAGGCCGAGACCATGCACCAGAAGTGCCCGGACGACTACCTGATGAGCCGCAAGCCCGGCCTGAGCGACTTCTCGCTCGCCGGCGTCAAGATCCTCAACGCCGACGGCACGAAGTTCACGTTCGCGAACTCGTCGAAGGCGGCCGACCTCATCATGAAGTACGCGAAGGCCTACAAGGAGGGCCTGATGCCGTCGTCGGTCCTCAACACCGACTACCTCGGCAACTCCACCCTGTTCACCCAGGGCAAGGTCGCCTGGACCACCGGTGGCGCGACCGCGATCAGCGACTTCGAGAAGAACAACCCGTCGCTCAAGGGCAACATCATCGTCTCGCCGGCACTGGACAACCCGCCGCTGTACGTGCAGGGCCTCAGCGTCTCGGCGAAGAGCAAGCACATCGCCACCGCCGAAGCGCTCGCCAAGTTCATGACGAACGCGGAGAACCAGGAGGCGTTCGCACACCTGGTGAACATCTTCCCCTCGACGAAGTCCTCGCAGTCCGACCCGTTCTTCTCGAAGGACGACGGCACCGTGCAGGCCAAGGCGCGTGTGCTCGCGAACGAGGCGCTGAAGACCGCGAAGAACCTCAACCCGGTCGAGGCCAACTCGGCCATGACCGACTTCCTCGACCAGCAGATCGCGCTGGCGATGAAGGGCGGCGTGAGCCCCGAGAAGGCGCTGCAGACCGCCCAGGACAAGATGAACACCCTGCTCGCCAACGGCTGATCCAGCCCCGTCACGTCAAGGAAGAGGGAGGATCGTCATGCGTGCGAACCGCTGGTTCACGCCCTGGCTGCTGGTGCTGCCCGCACTGGTCTGGCTGCTCGCGTTCAGTCTCTGGCCGTCGATCAACACCGTGCGGCTGTCGTTCACGAACGCCAGCCCACTCGGCGGGGTCAGCGCCTGGGTCGGGACGGCGAACTTCCGGACCCTGCTCGCGGACCCGCAGGTGTGGGAGGCGCTGCTCAACAGCGTCATCTACATGGCGGTGTGCCTGCCGCTGCTGACGGTCCTCCCGCTCCTGATGGCGGTGCTCGTCCAGCACAAGATGCCCGGCATCGCGTTCTTCCGCACCGCGTACTACACGCCGGTGATCGCGAGCGCGGTCGTCGTCGGGCTCATCTGGAACTGGATCCTCGACGACCGTGGCGTCGTCAACGAGATGGCCCAGTCGCTCGGCATCGTGCAGGGGGCGATCCCGTTCCTCACCGACCGGTGGCTCCTGCTGTTCAGCGCCATCAGCCTGACCGTGTGGAAGGGCCTCGGCTACTACATGATCATCTTCCTGGCGGCCCTCGGGAACGTCGGCAAGGACCTGCACGAGGCCGCCGCCCTCGACGGTGCCGGCTCGGTCCGCCGCTTCTGGTCGGTCACCATGCCCGGTGTCCGCGGCACGATGACCCTCGTCGGCATCCTGGTCTGCGTCTCCGCGCTCCGGGTGTTCAGCGAGCTCTACATCCTGACGAACGGGACGGGTGGCCCCGGCGGCCAGGACAACTCCCTCGTCATGCTCATCCAGCAGTACGCCCGCGGCTTCACCGGCAACCTCGGCTACGCGTCCGCCCTGAGCCTCCTGCTCTTCGCCGTGACGCTCATCCCGATGCTCGCCCTCGCCCGGATGAACAGCAAGGCGGACAAGTGACGAACACGACCGACACCAGCGAACCCGTCATCGGCGGCAACGCCGGCCTGGCCGCACCGACGCCCGACGTGGCCGGCGCGACGGGCAGAGGGGGAGCCTCCAGGCCGACCGGCAAGCGGCGCCGCCGTGCGGTGTGGGGCGTGATGTCCACCCGCGAGAAGATCATCCGCTACGTCCTGCTCGTCGTCGTGCTGTTCATCACGATCGGCCCGTTCGTCTGGCAGCTCTCGACGTCGCTCAAGGGCACCGGCGAGGACATCTACACCGCGAACCCGTCGTTCATCCCCTCGCAGCCGACGATCGGCAACTACCTGCGGGTGGCCGACGCGATCCCGGTCTTCGGGTACATCGGCAACTCGCTCATCGTCGCCGCGATCGACGTGCTCGGGAACATCGTCTTCGCGACCCTCGCCGGCTTCGCCCTGGCACGGCTGCAGTGGCGGTTCCGCAAGCTCGTCCTCGGCCTGTTCCTCGCCACCCTGGTGCTGCCGGGCGAGGCGACGATCATCTCCCAGTTCGTCACCGTCAAGGACCTCGGCCTCGCCGACTCCCTGGTCGGGGTCGCCCTGCCCGGCATGATCGCGGCGCTCAACGTGCTGCTCATGTTCAACGCGTTCCGGCAGGTGCCCGAGGAGATCGACCAGGCCGCCGTGATGGACGGCGCGAACGCCCTGCAGCGGCTCCGGTACATCTCGTTCCCGGCCGTGCAGGGGACCATCGCCGTGATCGCGATCTTCTCGTTCATCGGCGCCTGGGACGACTTCCTCTGGCCACTCATCGTCCTGCAGTCGCCGGACAAGCTCACCCTGACCGTCGGCCTGCAGTACCTGCAGGGCACGTTCGCCACCGACCAGCGGATGATCGCCGCCGGCACGATGATCGCCTTCATCCCGATCGCGGTGATCTTCGCGCTCCTGCAGCGCTTCTTCTTCAAGGGCGTGGAAGAGGGCGGGGTGAAGGGCTGATGCGCTTCGGCGTCAACCACACCCCGTCGAACGGGTGGTTCCACTCGTGGCTCGACTTCTCACCCTCGGACACCGCGCGGGACCTCGAGGCCATCGCCGGCCTCGGCGCCGATCATGTGCGGATCTTCCCGCTCTGGCCGGTCGTGCAGCCGAACCGGACGCTGATCCGGCCAGCGGCGCTGCAGGACATCGCCACCGTCGTCGACATCGCCGGCTCGTTCGGACTCGACGTCAACGTCGACGCGTTGCAGGGGCACCTGTCGAGCTTCGACTTCGTGCCGTCGTGGCTGGACAGCTGGCACCGCCGGAACATGTTCACCGACCCCGACGTCGTCGCGTCGACCGCCGACTACGTCCGGGCGCTCGCCGACGCGGTGGCCGACCGGCCGAACCTGCTCGGGGTCACCATCGGCAACGAGGTGAACCAGTTCGCGCACGCCCCGCACCCGGCACCGTTCCCGACGACGCCGGCCCAGGGGCACGCGTGGGCTGGGGCGATGGTCGACGCGGCACGCGCGGGGCTGGGCAGCAGCACCGGCGCCGCTGCGTCCGGCACCGGCCGGGAGGCCCGTGGCACGTCCGCCCCGCCGCCCCGGCGACCGCTGGTCACCCTGGCCCAGTACGACGCCGCCTGGTACGACGACGCCCAACCCTTCGGTCCGGAGCACGCCGCCGAGCACGGCGACGCCACCGTCACGCACTCGTGGGTGTTCAACGGCGCCGCCCGCCTGCACGGAGCCATGGGCGCCGGATCCGTCCGACACGGCGAGTACCTGCTCCAGCTCGCCGCCGCGTGGAACGAGCGCGCTGACCGGCCGAACTGGTTGCAGGAGGTCGGCGCACCGACCAACGTGGTGGACGTGGCCGACGCCCCGGACTTCACCGAGCAGACGATCCGGCACGCCCTCGACGTGCAGCACCTCGCCGGCATCACGTGGTGGTGCTCGCACGACGTGTCCCGGTCGCTCGCGGACTTCCCGGAGCTCGAGTACGACCTCGGTCTCCTGACGAACGACGGCCGGGTGAAGCCGACGGGGGAGCGGTTCCGCGAGATGGCGCTGGCGTTCGGCGACGGTCGCTCCGAGGCACCCACCCCGCCGTCGACCGCACTCGTGCTCGACGACGTCACACCCGACGGAGCGCCGCGCTCCGGCACCCGCGCCGACTCGGCCCCCGGCGGCCGGTTCGCCGCCGCCTGGCTCAGCCTCGCCGAGCAGGACGGACGCGGCCCGCAGGTGGTCCTGCGCTCCCGCCTCGGCGACACCGCGCTGCTGGCCGCGCGCGGCATCCGCACCTGCGTCGACGTCCCCGCCGACACCACGACGACCACGCTGTCGGTCGCGCACCCCGCGACCATGCCCTGACCGAACCGCACGACCACCGCCGTTCCCCGCCGTCCCCGGAAGGACCCATGCACGACGACATCCCGCTCACCATCGGCCGCGCACGCCGCGTGCTCGACGAGCGCATCCTGCCCGAGGTGCACGCCACCGCCGTCCCGCTCGACACCGCCTGGCACGAGCTGCCCGGCGAGCCGATCGCTCCCACCGAGGGGCTCGCGCTCACCTTCGAGCCGTACGAGGTGGGCACCCCCTGGGGCGCCGCGTGGGGCACCACCTGGTTCCGGCTCAGCGGCACGGTCCCGGCCGAGTGGGCCGGGCAGCGCGTCGAGGCGCTCGTCGACCTCGGGTTCGACAAGAACATGCCGGGCTTCCAGTGCGAAGGACTCGTGTACCTGTCCGACGGCACCCCGGTGAAGTCGATCAACCCCCGCAACCAGTGGGTGCTCCTCGCCGAAGAGGCCGTCGGCGGCGAGACCGTCGAGTTCTTCGTCGAGGCAGCGTCCAACCCGGTGCTGCTCGACTACCACCCCTTCCTCGTCACGCAGGAGGGCGACATCCGGACCTCGTCCCCGAAGCGGCTCTACACGTCGCGTCGGATGGACCTGGCCGTGTTCGCGTCCGAGGTGCACGAACTCGCGCTCGACATCGACGTCCTGCTCGAACTGCAGGAGGAACTGCCGCAGGGCCCGCGCCGGATGCGGATCCTGCAGGCGCTCGATGACGCCCTGGACGCCCTCGACCTGCAGCACATCCCGGAGACGGCGTCCGATGCCCGCGCCGCGCTCGCCGAGGTGCTCGCCGCTCCCGCCGAGGCCTCCGCGCACCGGATCTCGGCCGTCGGCCACGCGCACATCGACTCCGCCTGGCTCTGGCCGGTGCGCGAGACGATCCGCAAGGTCGCGCGCACCACCTCGAGCATGACCGAGCTCATCGACCAGACCGACGATTTCCTCTACGGCATGTCCAGCGCGCAGCAGTACGCCTGGATCAAGGAGCACCGTCCCGAGGTCTACGCGAAGGTGAAGGACGCCGTCGCCGCGGGCCGGTTCCTGCCGCTCGGCGGGATGTGGGTCGAGTCCGACACGGTGATGCCGACCGGCGAGAGCATCGTCCGGCAGTTCTCGCAGGGCCAGCGGTTCTTCGAGTGCGAGTTCGGCATCCGGCCGAAGGGCGTGTGGCTGCCGGACAGCTTCGGGTACTCGCCGGCGCTGCCGCAGCTGATGCGCCGCGCGGGGTTCGAGTGGTTCTTCACGCAGAAGATCTCGTGGAACCAGGTGAACAAGTTCCCGCACCACACGTTCCTCTGGGAGGGCATCGACGGGTCGCGGGTGTTCTCGCACTTCCCGTCGATGGACACGTACAACTCGCGCCTGTCCGGCTCCGAGGTGGCGAAGGCCTCGCGCCAGTTCCGTGAGAACCGCCTGGCCTCCGGCTCGATCGCCCCGGTCGGCTGGGGCGACGGCGGCGGTGGCACCACCCGCGAGATGACCGGCACCGCCGCACGGCTCGCCGACCTCGAGGGCAGCGCCCGCGTCACCTGGGAGCACCCCGACGCGTTCTTCGACCGGGCGAAGTCCGAGCTCGAGAACCCGCCCGTGTGGGTCGGCGAGCTCTACCTCGAGCTGCACCGCGCGACCCTGACCAGCCAGCACCAGACCAAGCAGGGCAACCGCCGCAGCGAGCACCTGCTCGTCGAGGCGGAGCTGTGGTGCGCCACGGCCGCCGCCCGCACCGACTTCGCGTACCCGTACGACGAACTCGACGCGCTGTGGCAGCAGGTCCTGCTCCAGCAGTTCCACGACATCCTGCCGGGCACCTCGATCGCGTGGGTGCACCGCGAGGCGGTCGAGCGGTACGCCGAGGTCGCGGAGCGTCTGGAGGCCCTCATCGCCGCCGCCCTGTCGGCCCTCGCCGGGAACGGGGACCGGACGGTCGTCGTCAACCCGGCCCCGGTCCTCCAGGCCGGTACCGGAGCGCTCAGCGCGGTCGTCGCGACCGACGTCTCGGCGGCCACCGCCGTGTCGCTCACCGAGGCCGACGGCGGGTTCGTGCTCACCAACGAGCTGGTCCGCGTCGTCGTCGACGGCCGTGGACTCGTCACGAGTGCCGTCGACCTGACCACCGGACGCGACGCGATCGCCCCCGGGCAGGTCGCGAACCTGCTGCAGCTGCACCAGGACTTCCCGAACATGTGGGACGCATGGGACGTCGACCGGTACTACCGGAACCGGGTCGACGACCTGGTCGACGTCACCGCCCTGCGCGGCTCGGTCGACGCGGACGGCACCGCCCGCGTCACCGTCTCGCGGGCGTTCAGCGAGTCGACCGTGACGCAGGAGGTCACCCTCGCACCGGACACCCGCACCCTGGAGTTCGCGCAGGTCACGGACTGGCACGAGACCGAGAAGTTCCTCAAGGTGGCGTTCCCGCTCGACGTCCGCGCCGAGCACACCATCGCGGAGACCCAGTTCGGCGCGCAGAAGCGGGTGACCCACACGAACACCTCGTGGGAGGCGGCGAAGTTCGAGACGTCGATGCACCGCTTCGTGCTCGCCGAGGAGCCCGGGTTCGGCGTCGCGCTCGTGAACGACTCGATCCACGGGTTCGACGTCACCCGCGACTCGGTCGACGGGCACGTCACGACCACCCTGCGGCTCTCGTTGCTGCGGGCGCCGCGGTTCCCGGACCCGGAGACCGACCAGGGCGTGCAGACGCACCGGTACGGCCTGGTCATCGGCACCGACGTGATCGGGGCGACCGCGGCCGGCACGGCGATGAACAGCGCCGCCCGAACCGTCACCGGCGACCACGGCTTCGGGCCGCTCGTCCAGGCCTCCGGTGACGTGGTGGTGTCGGCCGTGAAGCTCGCCGACGACCGCTCCGGCGACCTGGTCGTCCGCGTGTACGAGCCGGCGGGACGACGGGGCATCGGCGGACTGGGCGTCGACGGGCCCTTCGGGGAGCCGGTCGAGGTCACGCTGCTCGAGGAGGCCGACCCGGCACTGCCCGGCGTCGCGGCGGTCACCGACGGTGTGGCGGCCTTCGCGGTCGACGCCTTCGAGGTCCGCACCTTCCGCTTCCCGCGGAGCGGCCGCTGACCGGCGCCCGCTGAGACCCCCGCCGTCGGGACTTCGGGTGTCCCGGCGGCGGGTCCCACGGCCGGTCGGTCGTGGACCCGCGGCGGCACCTCGTCGCCGCGGACACCACTCGAAGAGGAGTGTCATGCAGAAGTCCATGAAGATCGGGATCGTGGCGGCGCTGGTCGCCATGGTGGCGGCGCCGATGGTGCCCGCCGCCGCATCGGCAGCACCGGGCGGGCCGGCAGCGGCATCGCACGGGTACGGCCAGGGCCACGGGGGCCAGGGGCAGGGGCAGGGGCACGGCCAGGGGCACGGGCACGGGCGGCCGGGCCACGGCGCCCCGACGAAGACCGGGCCGACGAGCATCGCGTACGTCGAGGTGAACAACGACGAACTGCGGAACGTCGGCCGGTACACGCTCGAGAACGGCGCGAACGCGTTCGACGTGGCGATCATCTTCGCCGCGAACATCAACCGCGACGCCGACGGCGACGCGGTCCTGTACGCCAACGAGAACGTGCAGCGCACCCTCGACCAGGCGGCGACGCAGATCCGTCCGCTGCAGGCCAAGGGCATCAAGGTGACGCTCTCGGTGCTCGGGAACCACCAGGGCACCGGGCTGGCGAACTTCACCTCGAAGGCCGAGGCGCGGGACTTCGCCGCGCAGGTCGCCGCCACGGTGAAGCAGTACGGCCTGGACGGAGTCGACCTGGACGACGAGTACTCGGACTACGGCGTGGACGGCACCCCGCAGCCGAACGAGCAGTCGATCGGATGGTTGATCTCGGCGCTCCGGGCGGACATGCCGGGCAAGATCATCTCGTTCTACGACATCGGCCCGTCGTCCGACGCCCTGAAGACCGCGAACCCGTCCATCGGCAAGAAGCTCGACTACGCCTGGAACCCCTACTACGGCACCTACACGGCGCCGACGATCCCCGGGGTGGGGAAGTCGAAGCTGTCGGCCGCCGCGATCGACATCCAGAACACCCCGGCAGCGACCGCGGTGAGCCTGGCGCAGCGGAGCAAGGCCGACGGGTACGGCGTCTTCATGACGTACAACCTGCCGGACGGCGACCTCAGCCCGTACGTGTCCGGGTTCACGAAGGTGCTCTACGGCCAGTCGGCCGTCTACAAGTAGGAGACGACGGATCCATGAGTGACGAACGCCGTGGCGGCTCGGCTGCCGGCCCGACGACCGCTGGCCTGACGACCGCTGGCCCGTCGACCGCAGTTGCGGCCCGGAACGGGGTCGGGTTCGTTTCGCACGAGGCGACCCTGGTCGAACGGACCGGCCCGGGGACGACCGTCGTGGTCGTCCCCGGGCTCGACGGTCACGAGGTCGGGCCCACCGACGTCCTGACCTGGGTCTGGTTCCCGGAACGGTCCCTGCCCGCGGGGCAGACCGAACCGGCCGAACGGGACCTGGACGGGTTCTGGGCCGCCACGGCGTTCGCACTCGACGTCGTCTTCACCGACGGCACCCGGCTGAGCGACGGCACGCCCGACCAGGCTCATCCCGTCGACCAGTACGGTGACGCGGTCACCCCCGAGGCGCAGGACGACGCCCGCAAGCAGTGGGTCGACCAGTGGAACCGGCGCACCGTCGACCTGTCGGCGCACGTCGGCCGGGTGGTGGACCGCCTGGAGGCCCGCCTCGGCCGAGCAGACCAGCCCGCCCCCGCCACCGGCGCGGACGACACCACTGCTGCGCACCGCCCGGTCCGCGGCTGGCTCGACGACGTCCGCATCGAGCCCGCCGGCCGGGCGACCGGCGCCCTGCCCGCCGACGCCCGCCCCCTCGACCACGTCCGCACCACCCGCGGCACGCACTCGTCCGGCACGTTCTCGCGCGGCAACAACGCCCCGCTCGTCGGCCTGCCGCACGGCGGGGTGTTCGGGCTGCCGATGACGAACGCCGCCGACAGCCGGTGGCCGTACGCCTACCAGGAGCACAACCGACCGAGCGACAACCGGCCGACGATCCAGGCCTTCGCGACGAGTCACCTGCCGTCGCCGTGGATGGCCGACCGCGGGGTGTTCCAGGTGATGCCGTCCCCGCTCACCGACCCCGACGTCGACCGCACCGCCCGCGCGCTCGGGTTCGACCACGTCGACGAGCTCGACGGCCCGCACCGCTACCGGGTCCTCCTTGACGGGGGCGTGACCGCCGAGATGACCGCCGGGGAGTTCGCCCTGGCGTGGCGCTTCACCGGCGTCCGGAGCATCGTCCTCGACCACCACGGCGTCCTCCGCTCGTGCACCGTCCGGCTCGAGGACGGCACGGCGGTCGTGGACGCCCTGCTCGACGACCGGGCCGAGACGCCGCCACACCACGTGCACCTCCGGATCGCGAACGCCGTCGCCGACCACACCACGTTCGTCGACGGACTGCTCCGCGGTCGGGTCGAAGTGTCCGGCGACACCGACGTCCTGCTCGGCATCTCGACCGTCTCCGCCGAGGACGCAGCCGCGAACCTCCGCGCCGCGGGGGACTTCGACGCGATGCGCCACCACGCCGAGCGCCGCTGGACCGCCGAACTCGACACACTGCAGGTCGAGGGCGCCACCCCGGACCAGCTCGTGTCGCTGTACTCCGGGCTGTACCGGGCGTTCCTCTACCCGACCCGGGCGGGGGAGACCGCCCTCGTCCGCGAGACCGACCCCGCCGGACGCCCCCGACACCGGTCCCCGTACGGCGACGTCCTGTCCGAGCCGATCCGCGACGAGCCCGGCCCCGAGGTCGTCGACGGGCCGCTCACCACCACGAACGGGTTCTGGGACACTTACCGGACCGCCTGGCCGCTCCTCGCGCTCCTCACCCCGGACACCGCGGCCGACCTGGCCGAGGGTGTCGTCGGACACTTCACCGACGGTGGCTGGACCCCGCGCTGGAGTGCCCCCGGCGCCGAGGACGTGATGACCGGCACCACGAGCGACACCGTGTTCGCCGACCTCGTCGCGAAGGGCGTCGACGGGTTCGACGTCGCGCAGGCGTACCGGTCCGCGGTGCGCAACGCGACCGTCCCGGCACGGGACCGGCGGGTCGGGCGGAAGGGGAGCCTCCCGGGCCTGTTCCGCGGGTACGTCGACACGGCGACCGGCGAGGGCATGTCGTGGACCCTCGACGCGGCCATCAACGACTGGGGTGTCGCCGTGCTGGCGAACGCGATGGCGGACCGGGCGGTCGCGGCCGGGGACGACAGCAGTGCTGCCCGGTACCGGGCGGAACACGAGTGGTTCGCGCGGCGGTCACTGCAGTACCGGAACGTCTTCGACCGCGAGCGCGGGTTCTTCATCGGCCGGACGCCCGACGGCGGCTGGCGTGGCGCCGGTCCCGACGGCGGCTTCGACCCCGACGTGTGGGGCAGCGACTACACCGAGACGAACGCGTGGGGCACGATGTTCACCGCCCCGCACGACAGCGCCGGGGTCGTCGACCTGCACGGTGGACCGGCCGCCTTCGACCAGGCGTTCGCCCGCTTCTGGGCGCGACGCGAGACCGGTGGCACCGACCGGTCCGGCTCCTACGGCTTCGCGATCCACGAGATGACCGAGGCCCGCGACGTCCGGATGGGCATGCTCGGCCTGTCCAACCAGCCGGCGCACCACATCCCGTTCTTCCCGATGTCCACCGGTCGCCACGACGACGCCCACCGTGTCGTCCGCGAGTGCCTCGAGCGGCTGTTCGTCGGCTCCGACCTCGGCCAGGGGTACCCGGGCGACGAGGACAACGGCGAGATGAGCGCGTGGTACGTCTTCGCCACGATCGGGCTCTACCCGCTGGCACCGTCGACCGGCACCTACGTGATCGTGCCGCCGTCGGTCCGCCGGACGGTGCTGAACCGGGCGGGAGGCGCGTCCACCGTCATCGAGACCACCGGCAGCGGGGCGTACATCGCGTCGGTCACGGTCGACGGTGAGCCCTGGGAGTCGGTGAGCATCCCGCACGCGGTCGTGGTCGGCGCCTCGCACGTCGAGGTGGCGCTCGCCGAGACGCCCCAGGGCTGGGCGGCGGACACTCGCCCCGCGTCGGCCTCCGCGCTGCACGGGTACCGGGACACACCGGACGACGTGCTGCCGGTCGGGGTGTCGCCGCTCACCGACGACACCGGCCTGAGCGTCGTGTCGCTCGGGGCCGGGGAGTCGGTCGTCGTGCCGGTCACGGTGTCGGCGGCCTCGCTCGTCACGGTGACCGTCGCCGCCGCGGGGACCGGGTCGTGGCGGATCCTGCTGCGGGACGCCGACGGTGCGGCGGTGCACGTGCTCGACGGTCGGGACGAGGTGTTCGACTGGGACGCCCAGACCCGGGTGTTCCCGTTCGCCGGCGGGGTCGACGGGGGGACGCTCGCGTTCGAGGCGCTGACGCCGATCGCGCTGACGCAGCTGCAGCTCATCGCGGCGGACGGGTCTGCTCCCTGACCGGGTGTTGACGCCCCTGGCTACGAGTGTTAGCTTTTGGCTAACACTCGTAGCCAGGAGGCAACCATGCTCGAACACATCGAACGCGACGGCGGCACCATCGCCGTCGACGTCAGCGGCACCGGACCACTCGTCGTCCTCGCCCACGGCATGGGGGACAGCCGGCACTCGTACCGGTTCCTCGTGCCGGAACTCGTCGCCGCCGGGTACCGGGTCGCGAACGTCGACGTCCGCGGCTGCGGCGACTCGAGCACCGGGTGGGCCGGGTACTCCCGCACCGACATCGCCGGAGACCTCGTCGCCATCGTCCGACACCTCGGCGGCCCGGCCGTCGTCGTCGGGCAGTCAATCAGCGGCGGGGCCGCGACCATCGCCGCCGCCGACGCCCCGGACGTCATCACCGGCGTCGTCGAACTCGCCCCCTTCACCCGGGCGCAGTCGTTCGACCTCGGCGGGTTCCTCCGCAACCGGAACCACCACCGCTCCGGCACGGTCCAACTCCTCCGCGTCATGGCCGCCGGAAGCCTGCCCGGCTGGCTCGCCTACCTCGACCTCGCCGTCCCCACCAAGCCCGCCGACTGGGCCGTCGAACGCAGCCGCATCGAGGACGCACTGCGACGTCCCGGACGGATGGCGGTCCTCCAGGCCATGACCAAGACGACCCCCGCCGACGCCGGAGCCCGACTCGCCGACGTCCGCTGCCCCGTCCTCGTCGTCCAGGGTGGCGCCGACCCGGACTGGGCCGACCCCGCCGCCGAGGGCCGACGCATCCTCGCCGACCTGCCCACCGGACTCGGCGACCTCGCCGTCATCAACGGCGCCGGCCACTACCCGCACACCGAGACGCCCGCCGAGGTCCTGGCGCTCGTGCTGCCGTTCCTCGGCCGCACCCTCACCGCGACCACCACCGGCGGCGACCGTGCCTAGGGCCGGACTCGACGCAGCGGTCGTCACCGCGGCCGCCGCCGCCCTGGCCGACGAGAACGGCCTCGCGCAGCTGAGCATGAGCACCGTCGCGGACCGGCTCGGCGTGAAGCCGCCGTCCCTCTACAAACACGTGGCGGGCCTCCCGGACCTGACCCGGCGGATCGCCGCGCTCGCCGCCGCCGAGCTGACCGAGGAACTGGCCGACGCGACGCGCGGACACACCGGACGGGAGGCCCTGGTCGCCGCCGCGCGCACCGTCCGCCGGTACGTGCAACGGCACCCCGGCCGCTACGCGGCCACCACCGGCAGCCGGCCGGCGGACGCCGACGACCCGCTCGCCACGGCCCTCGACCGGTCGCTGTCGGCGTTCGTCACCGTCCTACGGGACTACGGACTGGACCCGGCCGACGAGGTGCACGCGCTCCGGATGCTCCGCAGCATGCTGCACGGGTTCGCCACGCTCGAGGTGTCCGGCGGGTTCCAGCTCGGCACCGACGTGGACGAGAGCTTCACGTGGATGATCGACTTCCTCGACCAGGGGCTGCGGGCGCGGGCGTCGGGCGGGGGCGACGCCGGCGTCCCACACCGCGGTGTCAGCGGTGCGCGACCGCCGCGGTGAGGGCGGCCTCGATGACGTCCACCGGATCGGGGAGTCGGGCGATGGCCGCCGCGAGCTCCCGGCTCCGCGCAGCGAACGTCGGTGACGTCAGCACCTCGGTGACCGCACGGCCGACGGCCTGGTCCCGGGGCGTGCCGGTCCGCAGATCGCGCCCGCAGCCGGCCCAGGCGACCCGGGCGGCGACCTCCGGCTTGTCCTCGGTCGAGCCCGCGACCACGAGGGGGACACCGTGGGCCAGGGCTCGCTGCACCCCGCCGAACCCGCCGTTCGTCACGACGACGTCGCACAGCGGCAGCAGGCGGTCGTAGGGCAGGTGGGTCGCCACTCGTGCGTTCCCGGGCAACGCGCCGCCGAACGCACGTTCCACCTCGTCGACCGGCCGTCCGCCGGTGCTCACGACGACCAGCACGTGTTCCGCGGCGAGGGCGCGCAGGGTGGGGACCACCAGTCGACCGAAGTCGACGTTGTCGATCGTGCCTTGCGTCACGTGCACGACGGGGCGGCCGAGGCGGAGGTCCGACCACCAGTCCGGCAGGTCCTCGGCGTGACGCGGGTCGTCGGTCGAACGCAACGGTCCGACGAAGTGCACCGAGGTGGGCAGCTCGCGCCGCGGGTACTCGAGTTCTGCCACACCCAGCTGGAACAGCTGGTCGAAGCACCGGTAGGCGAAGTCGAAGGTGTCGATCGGGGACGGCGGCGCGCCCACCTGCGCCAGCATCGTGTCGGCCGCGCGACGGAGCGGCTGGGTGAGCGCCGGTCGCAGCGCAGCGGTGAGCAGCCGGTTGCGCAGGGCGCCGATCGGTCCCCGTCCGGGCTGCAGGCCGGCGCCGAACGGAGCCGTGTCGACGCTCCCCATCGTCACCGGTGTCGTCCCCACGCCGAGGACGGGCAGGCGGTCCTCCGGCGGCAGGGCGAGGTAGGGCGCGAGGCCGGTGAAGGCCGCCTCGCCGAGGACCGCATCGAACCCGCCGCGGTCCAGCAGCGCACGCATCGCCCGGTACTGGCCCGGGATGACCCGGACGAAGACGGCGAGCATGCCCTCGCGGACACGGGCGATGCCACGGGCGCTGCCGGCGTCGGCGAGCACCTCCTCCAGGTGCCCGTCGTCGAAGTCGACGCTCGCGGGCAGCGGCACGTGTCGGATCCCAGCCGCCGTGACGAGGTCGCGGTACTTCGCGCCCGTCAGCATCGTGACCTCGTGTCCTCGGACGACGAGACCCCGTCCGACGGCGACGAGCGGTGCCAGGTGACCGTAGACGGGTGGGGCGCAGAGCAGGTACGACGACATGGTCCTCGGTCGGTTCAGGGGCGGGCGCAGGAGAGCGGCCGATGGCGTCGACCACCCCGCCGTCGTCGGGCAGGACGGCGTTCGACAGACGATCGTATGGCGGAGCCGCGGGTCGACTCCATGAGCATGACCACAGTCCCGGCGTCGCCCGCATGCGACCATCGAGTCATGGGGGAGACCATCGTGCTGCCGGCGCAGTCACCGCGGCGAACAGACTTCGAAGCGCTCGGATGGGCCGTCATCGCCCGCTCGTTCGGCGCCCAACTGGATGCGGAACGGATCGACGAGCAGCGGTTGCGGGCGCTCGTCGTCGGCGCTCCCGGATCGGTACGGGCTCTGGCGGCCGCGGACGTCGACGCCGTGCTCGCGCTCGACCGGGCGACGATCGGGGACTACCCGGGGAGCGTCGCGACACAGCACGAGCCGCTCGACCGGGCCGGTGCGACGCCGTCGGCCGCGCGCCGGGCGTTCGGCGCCTTCCGGACGGACGGCGGACTCGTCGCGATGACGTTCGTCAGCGTCGACGGAGCCGAGGCCGAGACGGACTTCACGGTCGTCGACCGGGCGGAACGTGGGCGTGGCCTCGGTGTCGCCGTGAAGGCCGCGTCGGTCCTCGAGCTGTCTGCGGCGGGTGTCACGCGCTTCCGGACCGGCGGGTCGGCGGACAACGCCGCGATCCAGCGGGCGAACGTCGCGCTCGGCTACGTCCGTGACGAGGAGTGGGTCACGCTCGGGCGGGTCGGGGGCTGACGGTCTGCACGGCGGGTCAGGGGCCCTGTCGTCCTGTTCGTCCTGCACACCGAGGAGTGTCCGGTCACGGCTCCGGCGTTACAAACTCGTCAGTGTCGAGCCGCCAGCGCCCACTCCGGCGCCGCCAGCAGTTCCTGCAGCTCGTTCACGAGTCGTGCCGTGTGGAACCCGTCCGCCGCCGCGTGGTGCACCTGGACCGCGACGGGCATCAGTGTCCGGTCCGCTGACTGGCGGTAGCGACCGAGCGTGATGATCGGGAGCAGGTGGTCCCACCCGTCCCCGATCTGCAGCGTGAACCCGGTGAACGACGCCCACGGGATGCTCGACACGTCGAAGGTGTTCGCCGGGGTGTCGGCCTGCGGGAAGAGCGTCGTCGCCGTGCGGTGGCGGTCGACGACCTCGGCCGCCTCGTCGTGGAAGGTCGCGAAGTCGTCCCGGTGCGGCGTCCAGACGCCCGCGAACGTCTCCCGCTCGGGGTTGAACACGGTGAAGGCCGGGTGCACGACGTCCCAGACCGCGGCAGCGCCGCTCGTATCGAGCGCCATCCGGAACTCCTGGTGCCGGTTCACGATCGTCGACAGGGCCCAGATGACCGCGATCGAGCTCTTCACCGCGGTTCCGCTGAGGGCCAACCGGAGTTCGGTGACATCGACGTCGATCGTCATCGCGTAGGTGCAGGGGACGCGGTCCCGGTAGTGCGCGAAGTGCTCACGCCGCGGCCAGGTGGACAGGTCGATCGGTCGAAGGGTCCCCATGGTCTCGAGCGTAGAGCCGTGGCGTCGTCAGGGGAGTGCGCGGACCAGGTCGTCCAGGGTGTCCAGTCGGAGGTCGGCCCGGCCGGCCTCGCCCCGCTCGGCGTGCACGTGCCCCCACGGTCCGCGACGGAGGAACGCGGTCCGCATCCCGGCCGCCTGCGCCGGCCGCACGTCGTTGTCCAGGCGGTCGCCGACGTACAGGACCTCGTCGGCCCGGTAGCCGGACGCCGCCACGACCCGGTCGAAGAACTCCGGCGACGGCTTCGCCACGCCCCAGGACGTCGACGACGCGATGAAGTCCGGCGCGCAACCGGCCGCTCGCAGCTGTTGCTCGACCCCGGCCGGCTGGTTCCCCGCGATGCCGACCAGGAGGCCGTGGGCTCGGACCGCCTCCAGCGTCGCGACCGCGTCCGGGTACAGGTCGACCGCCTCGATCGGCGGCACAACGGGCGGGTGCGGGACCCCGAGGATCCGCCACACCTCGCGGTGGTCCTCGCCCCGCTCGATCAGCGCGCCGAGGAGCGCCATCAGCGTGAACGGTGGGACGCCCGCGAGCTCGGCGGTGCGCCACCAGATCCGGGACTCGTCCACGAGCGTCTCGCCCACGTCGAAGACGACCGCCCGGAGGCCCGTGGGGACTCGTCCGTTCTGCACCCGCCGATCCTCGCACCCCGGCCGTGAGCGCACAGCCCGGTACGGTCGCTGACATGGCCGTCTCGTTCTCCGTCCGCCGAACCGTCGAGGACGACTGGCCGCTGGTGCGTGGCCTGCGGAGCGAGAACGCGGCCGACAACCCGATCTCCTACGGGGCGACCCTCGAGACGACGCTCGCGATGACGGAGGACGACTGGCGGCTCCGAGCCCGGCGTGGCCAGGCCGAGGACGCGACCAGCCTCGCTGCCGTCGAGACCGACACCGGCCGGTGGATCGGCATGATGAGCGCGCAGAGCAACGACGACGACGGACCCGACCCGGTCCTCACCGGCGTCTTCGTGTCCCCGGACCGCCGCGGGCGCGAGAACGGGGTGGCCGACGCACTGCTGGACGGCATCCTCCGGTGGGCGCACGGACGAGGTGCCACGCGCCTCCGGTTGTACGTGGACGAGCACGCCGAGCCAGCGCGACGCTTCTACACGCGGCACGGGTTCGTCCCGACCGGGCGGACACGGCCCATCGGGTTCACGGCGGGCGACACGCTCGAACTCGTCCGGGTGCTCGACGGGCGCCCGCGATGACCGTGATCCGTCTGGTCGAACCGGACGACAGCGCGGCGCTCGCCGACCTGCTCGTCCGCAACCGGGCGTTCCTCGCCCCGTGGAGTCCGATCCGCGCCGACGACCACGAGACCGTCGAGGGGCAACGGCGGGACATCGACCTGGCCCTGGAGCGCCACCGTCGCGGCGAGAGCGTACCGTTCGTGGTCCTCGACGCCGCCGGTGAGGTAGCCGGACGTCTGACGCTCAGCGGCATCGTGCGCGGTCCGTTCCGGTCGTGCGCGATGGGGTACTGGCTGTCAGAGGACCGCACCGGCCGCGGTCTCGCCACCCGGGCGGTCGCCGCCGCGCTCGGGCACGCGTTCGATGACCTCGGCCTGCACCGGGTCCAGGCGGAGACCCTCGTCCACAACACCGCGTCCCAGCAGGTCCTGGTCCGGAACGGCTTCCTCCAGTACGGGCTCGCTCCGCGGTACCTGGAGATCGCGGGCCGGTGGCAGGACCACCGCATGTTCCAGCGGCTGCGCGACGACCCTCCGGTGTCGTCCGGCCATTGACTTTCCGCAACGGCAAGTGATTGACTTGCCGACATGGAAAACGAATCGGCGCACGTCGACCACGAGGACCCGACCGACGCCCGACAGGCGCTCGCCGCGGTCGACGCGACCCGGGCCTCCGTCGCCGATCGTCTGGTGACCCCGTTGTGGTACCACCCCGTCCTCGGCCTGCTCAGCGGCGGGTACCTGGTCGGCTACGTGCTCGGCGACGCCCGCGTCCGCGTGGTCGTGCTCCTCGTCTTCTTCGCCGGGATCATCGCGCTGGTCTCGGCCTACCGACGACTCACCGGCGTGTGGGTCTCCGGGCTCCGCGCCGGGTCCGCGACGTGGTGGGCTGTGGCGGTGGGGGTCTTCGACCTGGTCGCGGTGCTCGCTGCCTTCGTCGTGCACGAGTCCACGGGCCTCCGGTGGCCGGTGTGGGTCCTGGCCGTGGTCGTCGCCCTGGCGATGGTCATGGCCGGCAGCCGGTTCGACCGTCGGCTCCGGTCGGAGTTGCGTCGCGGCCGGGTCCGGGTCTCGTGACCACCACGCCGACGACCGACCGGGGGAGCGGCGGGAGCGGGGCGTTCGACGAGGTCGTCCACGCGCCGAACCGTCTGCAGATCTGCGCGTTCCTCGAGCCGCTCGACCAGGCCGAGTTCTCGGTCGTGCGCGACGTGCTCGGCGCGAGCGACTCGGTGACGAGCAAGCACGTCAAGGTGCTGCAGGACGCCGGGTACCTGACGGTGCGCAAGCCGACCGGCAAGGGACGTGTCAAGACGTGGCTCGCACTCACCCCGGAGGGTCGCATCGCCTACCGCGGACACGTCGCGGCCCTGCGCGCACTGCTGGGCTGACGCCGGCCGGCCGGTCGAGACCGGCCGACGTCAGCCCGGCAGCACCGCGGGAACGGTCAGAACGGGACGCCGCAGACCAGCACCGCGTTCGCGAACGCCGTGGCCTCGCCGGTGCGGACGAACAGCCGTGCCTGGGCGGACATCGCCTTCAGCTCCTCGTGCGACACCGAACGGCGGTCCGGGAACCGGTCGCCGAGCCAGGTGTCGGCCTCGGTGCCTGCGGCCTCGGACGCCGCGATGCACTCCTGGAACACCGCGTCGCCGAGCAGTGCGCCGAGGACGTCGACGAACCGCGGGACGCCGTGCACGAGGGCGAGGTCGACGACCGGCACCCCGGGCGGGATCGGCAGTCCGCAGTCCGCGACGACGACCAGGTCCCCGTGCCCGAGTCGGCTCAGCCCGGCGTTCAGCTCGGCGTTGAGGATCCCGCTCTTCTTCACGCGCGGACCTCCGCGTCCTCGGTCTCGACCTGCGGCAGCTCGTCGTCGAGCGTCGGGTAGGACGGCTGCGTGCCGACGCCCTGCACGGCGAACGCACCGACGCGGACGGCCTGTCGAGCTGCCCCGAGCAGGGTGTCGCCCGCGGCCAGCCCGGCCGCCAGCGCGCCGACGAACGCGTCGCCGGCGCCCGAGGAGTCCACCGCGGTCACCCGGGGCGACGGCACGGCGACCACGACGGGCCGGGCGCCGGCGTCGTCGTGCTCTCCGTCGGAGACCAGCGCACCGCGTGCACCGAGCGTCACGACCACCGAACGGATGCCGAGCGACCGCAGTGCTCCGACCAGCGCTGCCTCGTCGGTCGGCACCGCTGAGCCGGGGACGAGCTGCGCGAGGACGAGGGCTGCCTCGTGCTCGTTGACGACGAGCGGGTCGGCCGCGAGCACGACCTGCCGTCCGACGGGCACCACGGGTGCCAGGTTGAGCAGGACCCGCCCGGTCGCCGCCGTGGCGGCGGCCGCGATGCCGTCTGCAGGGACCTCGCCTTGCAGGACGACCACGGCGGCCGACGCGACGGTGTCCGAGGCCGCGAGCACGGCCTCCGCACCGGTGGACGCGTTGGCCCCGGGGACCACGACGATCGTGTTCTCGCCGGTGCGGTCGACCGTCACGGTCGCGAGCCCGGTGGGGACGTCGACCGCGCGGACGTGCGTCACGTCGACGCCGCTGTCGGCCAGGAGGCTCGTGGCCACCTCCGCCGCACCGTCTCGTCCGACGCTCCCCACCATCACGGTCGGTGCACCCCGGCGGGCGGCCGCGACCGCCTGGTTCGCGCCCTTGCCGCCGGGCAGCAGGGCGAAGGAGGTCGCGACGAGCGTCTCACCCGGCGCGGGGTGGCGATCGACGGTCACGACCTGGTCGACGTTGAGCGAACCCACGACGACCACGGTTCCAGTGGGACGGCTCACTTGGTGAAGTCTCCGACGTTGCTCTTGGTCACCGACACGACGGGTACCTGGACGGTCTTGTCGGCCTTGCCGGAGACCGCCTTCACGGCCTGGTCGACCGCGAGGGCGCCGAGCTTGGCGGGCTGCTGGGCGACCGAGCTGCTCAGCGTGCCGTCCTCGATCGCCTTCAGGCCGTCGGCCTCGCCGTCGAAGCCGGCGACCTTGACGCTCGTGCCGGCCTTCGCACCGAGGGCCTTGATCGCACCGAGGGCCATCTCGTCGTTCTCGGCGAAGACGCCGACGACGTCGGGGTGAGCCTGCAGCAGGTTGGTGGTGACGTCGAGTGCGGTGGCGCGGTCGAAGTTCGCGGTCTGCTTGCCGACCACCGTGATGCCCGGGTAGGCCTTGATGCCCTCGGCGAAGCCCTTGCCGCGGTCACGGCTGGCGGAGGTGCCGGCCTGACCCTGCAGGACGAGGATCTCGCCCTTCTCGCCGATCGCCTTCGCCAGGTCGTCGGCGGCCTGCTTGCCACCGGCGACGTTGTCGCTCGCGATGAACGAGTCGACCGAGGCGTCGTTGACGGTGCGGTCGACAGCGACCACCGGGATCTTCGCCTTGTTCAGGGCGGTGACGCTCGGGCCGGCGGCGTCGGAGTCGACCGGGTTGACGATGACGGCCTTCGTGCTGCCGCTCGAGGCGGTCTGCAGCTGGTTGGCCTGCTGGGCGGAGTCGTTCTGCGCGTCGACGACGTCGAGGGTCACGCCCTGCTTCTTCGCCTCGGCCTTCGCGCCGTCGCGGACCTCGACGAAGAACGGGTTGTTGAGCGTGGAGAGGGCGAGCGTGATCTTCATGTCGCCAGCGCCTGAGGCGCCGGTGTTGCTCGTGCGGTTGCACCCGGCGGTGCCGAGGACGACCAGGCCGGCGACGACGCCGACGGTGGCGACCTTCTGGAAGGAGGAGAACTTCATCGTTGATTCCTTTGGGGGAGAGGGAGAGGGAGTGGGGAGAGGGGTGGGGGAGTGAGGAAGCTGTGGGGGACGCGCGTCAGCTGCTGCGCGTCTTGCGGCGGAGCACGTCGAAGCCGACGGCGACGGCGATCACCAGGCCGATGACGACCTGCTGCCAGAACGAGCTGACGTTGAGCAGGTTCAGCCCGTTGCGGATCACGACGAGGACGAGCGCACCGATGAAGGTGCCCGAGATCCGGCCGACACCACCGGCGAGTGAGGCGCCACCGATGACGACCGACGCGATCGCGTCGAGCTCGTAGCCGCTGGCAGCCTGCGGCTGCGCCGAGTCGAGGCGACCCGCCAGCAGCAGACCGGCGAGGGCGGCGAACAGCCCGGACAGGCCGAAGACGACGACGACGATGCGCTTGACCGGGAGGCCCGACAACCGTGCTGCCTCCGCGTTGCCGCCGACGGCGTACATGCTCCGACCGATCACGGTGCGGTTGAGGATGAACGACGCGATCAGGGCGGCGACCACGAGGACGATGATCGGCACCGGCACGGGGCCGATGTCCCCACCGAGGAACGACACCTGGGGCGAGGTCGGCACGGGCTTGCCGTCGGAGAGCACGAGCGTGAGACCACGGGCGACGCTGAGCATCGCCAGGGTCGCGATGAACGACGGCAGCTTGCCGTAGGCGCTCGCCAGACCGTTCACGACGCCGGTGACGAGCCCCGCGACGAGACCGCCGACCAGGGCGAGCCAGCCGGGTAGCCCTGCGGTCGCGAAGAACCACGCCGAGACCATCGCCGAGAGTGCCGCGACGGAGCCGACGGACAGGTCGATGCCGCCCGCGACGATGACGAACGTGACACCGAACGCGAGCACGGCCACGGTCGACACCTGGATGCCGATGTTGAGGATGTTGCGGCCGGTCAGGAAGTCCGGCGTCGCGATGAAGAGGGCGATGCAGAGCACGACGAGGCCGACGAGGGCGCCGTTGTTCGCCAGGAACTTCGTGAACGAGGAGGACCGGTTCGAGGCCTTCACAGTGGTCGATGACATGCGGCTTGTGCTTTCTGGTGGGTACTGCGCTGTACGCGGGGAGGGCGCGCGGCCGCGTCGGGCCGTGCGGGGGAGGAGTCGCTCGGGCGACCGGCGGCTCAGGCGGCGTCGGCCTCGGTGTCCGGGACGTCGCGGGCCGCCAGGGTCATCACGGCGTCCTCGGTGGCATCGGCGCCGTCGAGTTCGCCGGCGATCCGGCCGTCCCGCATCACGAGGATCCGGTCGCTCATGCCGAGCACCTCGGGCAGCTCGCTCGACACCATCACGACGGCGCCTCCGGCCGCGGTGATGGCGTTGACGAGTTCGTAGATCTCGACCTTCGCTCCCACGTCGACGCCGCGGGTGGGTTCGTCGAGCAGGAGCACGCTCGAGCCGGCCAGGATCCACCGCCCGAAGACGGCCTTCTGCTGGTTGCCGCCGGAGAGCGATCCGATCGGCTGCTCGATGTCGTGCATCCGGATCCGCAGTCGGGCGGCGACCTGTTCGGCACGCTGCTTCTGTCCGGCGAAGTCGACGAGTCCGCCCCGGGCGCTGGACGCGAGCGTGGCGTAGCCGAGGTTGTCGTTGACCGAGGCACCGAGCACCAGGCCCTGGCCCTTGCGGTCCTCCGGCACGTGGCCGATGCCGGCGCGGATCGCCCCGGCGACGCTGCCCTTGCCGAGCTGCCGCCCGCGGACCGTGACCGTGCCGCTGTCGTAGCCGTCCGCCCCGGCGATCGCCCGGACCAGTTCGGTCCGACCGGCGCCGACGAGTCCGGAGATGCCGACGATCTCGCCGGCGTGCACGTCGAAGGAGACGTCCTGGAACCGACCGGCCGCCGTGAGGTGCTCGACGCGCAGGACCGGGTCGGCGCGGTCCACGACGGCGCTGCCGGTCGGGTACTGCTCCTCGATGCTCCGGCCGACCATCAGACGGACGAGTTCGTCCTCCGGGGTCGACGCCGGGACCTCGGCGACGAAGTGTCCGTCGCGCAGCACGGCGACCGTGTCGCCGATCTCGGCGATCTCGTCGAGGTGGTGGCTGATGAACAGCATCCCCACGCCCCGGGCGCGCAGGTCGGCGACGACCCGGAACAGCGCCTCGGTCTCGTGGCGGGTGAGTGCTGCCGTGGGCTCGTCCAGGATCAGGATCCGCGCCTCCACACTGAGCGCCTTCGCGATCTCTACCAGCTGCTGTCGGGCGATGCCGAGCTCGCCGACGGGCGTGTCGACGTCGACGTCGAGCCCGATCACGGCGAGCGCGGCCTCGGCCTGACGACGGAGCGTCTTCCGGTCGACCAGCCCGAAGCGGGTCGGGATCCGGCCCATCATCACGTTCTCGGCGACGCTGAGCGTGCCGACCAGGTTGAGCTCCTGGTGGATCGTCGCGATGCCGAGCCGCTCCGCGGCGGTGACGGTCGGGAGGCTCACCTCGGCTCCGTCGACCAGGATCCGTCCGCCGTCGGGCTGGTGGATCCCCGACATCATCTTGATGAGGGTCGACTTGCCGGCACCGTTCTCGCCCAGGAGGACCTGGACCTTGCCGGCGTGGACGTCGACCGTGACGTCGGTGATGACCTGGACCGGACCGAACGACTTGCTGACGCGGTCGAGGGTCAGGAGCGGTGTCTGGGCCATGTCAGTTCTCCGGGTGCTGCTCTGCGGCGGGGCGCGACGATGCGGCCGGCCGGACGGGTCGGATGGGGGCGGCCGAGGAAGCGCGGACGATCAGTTCGCTCGGCAGACGGACGGACTCGGGACGGCCGCCGTCGATGACGTCGCGGAGGAGGTCCACGGCGACGCGGCCCATGTCCTCCACGCTGTGGGCGACGACGGAGAGTGCGGGCTCCAGCAGGGAGAACCACTCGATGTCGTCGAAGGCGACCAGTGCGATGTCCCGCCCCAGGCGCAGCCCGAGACGGTTCAGGATCGCGATCGCCCCGACGGCCATCAGGCTGTCCGCGGCGAAGATCGCGGTGGGCGGGTCGGCGAGCTGCAGCAGTGTGGTGACCCCGGCGGAACCCGACGCGGCCTGGAAGTCGCCGAAGACGATGAGGTCGGGGTCCTCGCTCAGCCCGGCTGCGGCGACGGCGTCCTGGTAGGCGGTGAAGCGCTCCCGGCCGGTCGAGACGCTCTGCGGGCCGGCGATGTAGCCGATGCGGGTGTGGCCGAGGGCGGCGAGGTGCTCGACGGTCTGGCAGATGCCGGTGCTGCTGTCCGTCGTCACGCTCGGCACGTCGAGGCCGGGGATCACGCGGTCCACGAAGACGGTCGGGACCTGACGGTCGACGAGCTGTTGCACGGTGCCGGTGTCGTTGCCCTGGGGCGCGACGATGACGCCGTCCACCCGACGGGCGATGAGCGTGTCGAGGTACCGGTTCTGCTGGTCGGCGCGCTCGTTCGCGTTGCCGAGGAGCGTGACGTAGCCCTCGGCCAGTGCCGCCTGCTCGATCGTGTGCGCGAGGTCGGCGAAGAACGGGTTGCGGACGTCGGAGACCAGCAGGCCGATGGTGTCCGACCGCGTGGAGCGCAGTGCGCGGGCCTGCAGGTTCGGCCGGAAGTCGAGGTCCTTCGCGGCCTGCTCGACCGCTCGGCGGGACTCTTCGCTGGTGGCGGCGTTGCCGGAGAGCACGCGGGAGGCCGTCGCTGCGGAGACGCCGGCGCGGGCGGCGACGTCCTTGATGGTGACGGTGTTCATCGGTGAGCACTCCGTTGGGCGAGTCATGGAATCGATTCCATGGAATCGATTCCATGACCATAGGGACCGTGCCCGGCGACTGTCAAGCGCTGCCGTCGACGGCCGTGCGCGTGTGCTCGGGCGGGGCTGTCGCCGTCGCGGAGGACTCGCGCGAGCGGGACGACGGCGCGCCCGAGCAGCGCCGGCCAGACGGCGGGCCAGATTGGCGCCAACCGACGCTGGAACGGGGAAGTGGAGGGGACGGCGGGGATCGCCGATCGGCGCAGTGCCAGCTCGGAGGTGAAGGGGATGGCGGGGATCGCGGATCGGTGCAGTGCCAGCCCGGATGCATAGTGACAGCCCGGATTTGGAGGGGATGACGGGAATCGAACCCGCGTAGCCAGTTTGGAAGACTGGGGCTCTACCATTGAGCTACATCCCCGCGCCTGCGCACGTGTCGCAGCCCCACCACCATACCGGACGATCGACACCGCCATGATCCTGCCGCCGCCGGACGAGTCGTCGCAGCGCACGATCAAGCGCTCCCGGGTGCTGTCCTACGTGCTGGTGGCCCTGGCCGCGGTGGTGTTCTCGCTCCGCCCGGACCTGTTCGGCGACCCGCAGACCCAGCCCTGGCACGCCCTGCTGCACGTGTGGCGCATCGTCGCCGGCCTGCTCCTCGGGGCGGCTGCCCTGGCGGTCCAGGTCGTCGTCGGGGTGCAGTGGCGACGGGGTCTGCGACGGGCCGCGGACGACTGACTTCCCACAACCGGGAGTCCTACCGGGGATCGTGCACCTGGAGCCCGCTAGACTCGTCGAGGTCGCTGGGCTGGACTCGTCCTGCCCGCGCGCTGAACGGCGCACGCGACGATCCTGGCCCTCGTACCGGGGCGTAGCTCAGCTTGGTAGAGCGCCCGCTTTGGGAGCGGGAGGTCGCAGGTTCAAATCCTGTCGCCCCGACCAGGTCACATCGAACGTCAACCAACAGGAGAACATCCCTTGGCCACCAGCACCGTCGACAAGGTGAGCGACACCCGCGTCAAGCTCACCGTGAACGTGACGCCGGACGATCTCAAGCCGAGCATCGACCACGCGTACAAGCACATCGCAGAGCAGATCAACATCCCCGGCTTCCGCAAGGGCAAGGTCCCGCCGGCGATCGTCGACCAGCGCGTCGGTCGTGGCGAGGTCCTGAACCACGCCGTCGGCGACGCCATCGACACCTTCTACCGCCAGGCGGTGGACGAGCAGGAACTGCGCATCCTCGGCCGTGCCGAGGCGGACGTCGCCGAGCTCCCGAACGTCAAGGACTTCTCCGGCGACCTCGTCCTCACCTTCGAGGTCGACGTCCGTCCGGAGTTCGACCTGCCCGACTACAGCTCGTTCGAGCTGACGGTCGACGCGGTCGAGGTCTCCGACGACGAGATCGACGAAGAGCTGCAGAACCTCCGCACGCGCTTCGGCACCCTCGTGACCGTGGACCGTCCGGCCACCTCGGGCGACTTCGCCCAGCTCGACCTGACCGCCACCATCGGTGACGACGAGGTCGACTCGGCCACCGGCGTCTCCTACGAGATCGGTTCGGGCGACCTGCTCGAGGGCATCGACGAGGCGCTCGAGTCCCTCACCGCCGGCGAGTCCACCACCTTCGAGTCGAAGCTCGTCGGTGGCGACCGCGAGGGCGAGACCGCCCAGATCGCCGTGACCGTCACCGCCGTCAAGGAGCGCGAGCTCCCCGAGGCCGACGACGAGTTCGCCCAGATCGCGAGCCAGTTCGACACGCTCGACGAGCTCAAGGCGGACCTCAAGGAGCAGATCGCCAAGTCGAAGACCTTCGGCCAGGGCGCTGCCGCTCGCGACAAGCTCGTCGAGCAGCTCCTCGAGTCGGTGGAGATCCCGATCTCCGAGAAGCTCATCGAGGACGAGGTGCACCGTCACCTCGAGCAGGAGAACCGTCTGGAGGACGACGAGCACCGCAAGGAGGTCGCCGAGTCCAGCGAGAAGGCCTTCCGCTCGCAGATCCTCCTCGACTCCATCGCCGAGAAGGAGCAGATCCAGGTCTCGCAGGAAGAGCTCACGCAGTACCTGATCCAGGCCGCTGCGCAGTACGGCATGGAGCCGGCCGAGTTCATCAAGGTCATCGACCAGAACGGCCAGATCCCCGGCATGGTCGGCGAGGTCGCTCGCTCGAAGGCCGTCGCCACCGTCCTGTCGAAGGTCACCGTGAAGGACACCGACGGCAAGCCGGTCGACCTCTCCGCGTTCACCGCGGGTGTCGCCGAGGACGCCGGCGACGAGTCGACCGACACGGACGACGAGTCGGCCGAGGCCGACGCGAAGTAGTCGCGACCATCCGCACGAACGGGAGGCACGGTGCCAGCTGGCACCGTGCCTCCCGTTCGTTCCACCGCACGTCCCGACCGCGTTCCCTGACCTGCTGACCGCCGACAGCGAACACACGCGACCACGTGCGTTGCAACCGATAAGTTCGACAACAAGCGACAACTGAACGGGAGCTTTTCCATGGCCGAAGCAACACTGAACCCCAGTGTTTTTGACCGCCTTCTGAGAGACCGGATCGTGTGGCTCGGCTCCGAGGTCCGCGACGACAACTCGAACGAGATCGCAGCCAAGCTGCTGCTGCTCGCCGCCGAGGACCCTGAGAAGGACATCTACCTCTACATCAACTCGCCCGGTGGCTCGATCACCGCCGGCATGGCGATCTACGACACGATGCAGTTCGTGCCGAACGACATCGTCACGGTGGGCATCGGCCTCGCCGCCTCGATGGGGCAGTTCCTGCTCTCGTCCGGCACGCCCGGCAAGCGCTACATCACGCCGAACGCCCGTGTGCTCCTGCACCAGCCGTCCGGTGGGTTCGGTGGCACCGCTGCCGACATCCAGACGCAGGCGAAGGTCATCCTCGACATGAAGCAGCGCATGGCGGAGCTGACTGCCGAGCAGACCGGCAAGTCCATCGAGCAGGTCCTCAAGGACAACGACCGCGACAACTGGTTCTCGGCGCAGGAAGCCCTGGAGTACGGCTTCGTCGACCACCTCCGCGCCTCGTCCGCCGAGGTCGTCGGTGGTGGCGGAACCGTCAACGACGGCGAGACGCAGACCCCTGCGGCCGAGCCCGACGCCCAGTCCTGATCACCACCGAAGAAAAGGAAACGAGAATGCATCTCCCCATGCTCGGTGGCGCGCAGAACGTCCCGGCCCCCTCTGATCGGTACATCCTCCCGAGCTTCGAAGAGCGCACGGCCTACGGCTACAAGCGTCAGGACCCGTACGCGAAGCTCTTCGAGGACCGCATCGTGTTCCTCGGCGTGCAGGTCGACGACGCGTCCGCGGACGACGTCATGGCCCAGCTGCTCGTGCTCGAGTCGATGGACCCCGACCGCGACATCGTGATGTACATCAACTCGCCCGGTGGCTCGTTCACCGCGATGACGGCGATCTACGACACGATGCAGTACATCCGTCCGCAGATCCAGACGGTCTGCCTCGGTCAGGCGGCCTCGGCCGCGTCGGTGCTCCTGGCCGGCGGCACGCCGGGCAAGCGCCTGGCGCTCCCGAACGCCCGTGTGCTCATCCACCAGCCTGCCGTCCAGCAGGGTGGTGGCCAGGCGTCCGACATCGAGATCCAGGCAGCGGAGATCCTCCGTATGCGCACCTGGCTCGAGGAGACGCTGTCGAAGCACTCGAACAAGACGCCGGCCGAGATCAACCACGACATCGAGCGCGACAAGATCATGTCCGCCCAGGAAGCCGTGGAGTACGGCCTGATCGACCAGGTCCTCACCAGCCGCAAGAACCTCCCCGCGCTCGTCAAGTAGCGCTCGGTACGACGACGGCCCCGCACCCCTTCGGTGCGGGGCCGTCGTCGTACCCGGGGTCGGTCGTCGTCACCGGGGTGAGTGGATCCGCTACGCCCGCATGCGTCTCGCCGAGTGGTCACGAACGGTCGCTCTCGCGAGGCCAGTCCGACGATTCGTGACCGCTCGGCGGAGGTGAGCGGGGTGTCTCGACCGGTCGGGACGACGCCGGCGGGCGTGGCGTGCCGGTCAGTCCTCGTCGGCGTCAGCGGCGGGCGCCGGGCGACGACGCACGAGCAACAGGACGGCGACGACCGCGGCCACGACGACGAGCCCGCCGGCACCGATCCACAGTGCGTCGGACGTCGTCGACGCCGAGGTGCCGGACTCCGTGCCCGTCGTGCTCGCCGCGGCGGTCGAACCGTTGCCCGCGGTGGCGCAGGTCGGCGGCTTCGTGGTGCCGGTGGCGGGGGAGAAGCCCGCCGGGGCCTTCCACGTGAAGTCGTACGAGTCCGAGACGGTGTGCCCGTCGGCCGAGATGATCTGCCACTCGGCCTGGTACTTGCCCGACTTCCCGAGCGCGGCCGCGGTGGACATCGTCGGGCCCTCGACGTCGACGCAGCCGTTCTCGAAGTACCGGCCGTCCGGACCCACGATGCGGAACGCGAACCCGGAGTCGGTGTCGCCGATGTCGAGCAGGCGGTCGTTCGTGGTGATCGCGAAGGTCTTCGGCAGTTCGGTCAGCGTGCTGTTCGACGCCGGGGTCGCGGCGATGACGTAGTTGTGCGCGCTGGCCGGGGCCGCGAGGCCGAGCACCGCACCACCCACGAGCGTGAGGGCGGCGAGCGTCCCGGCACCGAGCCTCCCGGCCCGGACCCGGCGGCGCGCCGCCGGATGCGTGCCCGGCCGCTCGCCCGTCGTCACTTGCTGCTGCCGCGTCGCCGCGTGGCGGCGACCGAGACGACCAGCGCGACGGCGCCCAGGAGCAGACCGCCGAGGCCGAGGAAGCGGCCGACCAGGTCCGGGTCCGCCGGGACGGAGGTGGACGCGCTGGAGGCCGTGGTCGCGGCGGCCTCGTCGGACTCGGTCGACGCGGTGGTGCCGTGCTCGTCGTCGCCGGCGGCGGCGGCGGTCAGCGTGATGGTCGGCGCGGGGTGCTCCGGCTCGGCCTGCCCGGCCTTGGTGGCCTGGTCCCACTCGGTGGAGCCCTTCTCGCAGGTCTGCGTGACGGGCATCGACACGGTGTCGCCGGCCTTGCCGTCGGGCAGGGAGAACGAGAGCGAGAAGGTGTCGCGCTCGTCGGCGGGGAGCGGGGTCTTCGCGGTGTAGGTGACGCTGGTGACGCGCTCGGCGGCGGCTTCGGCCTCGTCCTCGTCGGAACCGGCGGCGGAGCTCGGGGCCGTGTAGGGCTCGGTGGCCTTCGTGATGGTCCAGTTCGGGTTCACGGTCGGCGTGACCTCGATCACGGACTCGGGCACGTGGAACTGGAGCTTCGTGGTGGGGGAGCCGTCGCAGCCGTGCGGCACGGAGAACGTGACGGTGGTGTACGAGTTGACGGCGGTCGACGACGCTTCGGCCTCGACGTGGGCGCTGGCCGAGGCCGCGGTGCCGAGGACGATGGCGGCGGCGACGCCGAGGGTCACGACACCGCCGGTGGCGAGGCGCTTCTGCATGGTTCCTCCAGGAGCCGTTCTCTACAACTTGTAGAGAAACGCCCCTCACGCTACCAGGCCGACCACGCCCTGGGCGAACGCGGCCGGGGGTCCCCGACTGTGTCCCTGGTTGCGGTTAGGCTCGGTCCCACGACGACCTCGTGGACCGCACTGGCGGTGCACGTCGACCAGGGAAGGCCGAGAGCATGGCACGCATCGGAGAGAGCGCCGACCTCCTGAAGTGCTCCTTCTGTGGGAAGAGCCAGAAGCAGGTACAGCAGCTGATCGCCGGACCCGGCGTCTACATCTGTGACGAGTGCGTCGAGCTCTGCAACGAGATCATCGAAGAGCGCCTCGCCGAAGCGGGCGAGGACACCGGCAGCGGCGAGTTCGACCTGCCGAAGCCGCGCGAGATCTTCGACTTCCTGCAGGAGTACGTCATCGGCCAGGACCCGGCGAAGCGCGCACTCGCGGTCGCCGTCTACAACCACTACAAGCGGATCCGGGCGCAGGGGCAGATCACCGCCGCCGAGGACCGCGACGACGTCGAGATCGCCAAGTCGAACATCCTGCTCATCGGCCCGACCGGCTGTGGCAAGACGTACCTGGCGCAGACCCTGGCCAAGCGGCTGAACGTGCCGTTCGCCGTCGCGGACGCCACCGCCCTGACCGAGGCCGGGTACGTCGGCGAAGACGTCGAGAACATCCTGCTCAAGCTGATCCAGGCGGCCGACTACGACGTCAAGCGCGCCGAGACCGGCATCATCTACATCGACGAGGTCGACAAGATCGCGCGGAAGGCCGAGAACCCCTCGATCACCCGCGACGTCTCCGGCGAAGGCGTGCAGCAGGCGCTGCTCAAGATCCTCGAGGGCACGGTCGCCTCGGTGCCGCCGCAGGGCGGTCGGAAGCACCCGCACCAGGAGTTCATCCAGATCGACACGACGAACGTGCTGTTCATCGTCGCCGGGGCGTTCGCCGGGCTGGAAGAGATCGTCTCGTCGCGCGTCGGCAAGCACGGCATCGGCTTCGGTGCCCAGCTGCACAGCCCGACCGACCACCAGGACCTCTACTCCGAGGTCCTGCCGGAGGACCTGCACAAGTTCGGTCTGATCCCCGAGTTCATCGGTCGTCTGCCCGTCGTCACCACGGTGTCGAAGCTCGACCAGGCCGCGCTCATGCAGATCCTGACCGAGCCGAAGAACGCCCTGGTGCGCCAGTACCAGCGGATGTTCCAGATCGACGGCGTCGAGCTCGAGTTCGACCACGCGGCGCTCGAGGCGATCGCCGACCTGGCGGTCCTCCGCCAGACCGGTGCCCGCGGCCTCCGCGCGATCATGGAAGAGGTCCTCGGGCCGATCATGTTCGACGTCCCCTCGGACGACGACGTGGCCCGTGTGGTCGTCACCCGGGCGTCGGTGCTCGAGAACGCGGCGCCGACGATCGTGCCGCGGTCCGCACCGAAGCGCGTCGAGAAGTCCGCGTAGTCGGACGCACGGGGCGGGCCGGCACCGCGCCTCCCGTCCGTCCGCCGAGTTCGCGGAACACCGGTGTTCGTGCGTCACGCCGCGTCTTTCCGCGGCGCAACCGACGAACACCGGTGTTTCGTGGACTGGACTGGACCGGCCGGCCGCGCCGCTACTCGAGGCCGCGGCGCCGCAGGAGCGGGCCGACCTCGGCATCGCGGCCGCGGAACTCACGGTAGGCCTCGAGCGGGTCCTTCGCGCCACCGACGCCGAGCACCAGCCGCGCGAAGCGTCCACCGGCCTCGCGGGACAGTCCGCCGTGCTCGCGGAACCACTCCACGGTGTCGGCGTCGAGCACCTCGCTCCAGATGTACCCGTAGTAGCCGGCGTCGTACCCGCCGGAGAACGTGTGCGCGAAGTACGTCGACGAGTAGCGGGGCGGGACGGCCGGGGCGTCGATGCCGGAGGCGACCAGGGCCTCCCGTTCGAATGCCTCGACGTCGGTGACGGCAGCGGCCTCGGCGGCGGTGAGTCGGTGCCAGGCCTGGTCGAGCAGCGCGGCGGCGAGGTACTCGGTCGTGCCGAACCCCTCGTTGAACCCCTCGGAGTCGCTGAGCCCCAGGACGAGCTCGGGCGGCATCGACGCGCCGGTCTCGTGGTGCTTGGCGTAGTTCGCCAGGACCGACGGCCACGTGACCCACATCTCGTTCACCTGTGACGGGAACTCGACGAAGTCGCGCTCGACGTTCGTGCCGGAGAACCGCGGGTACGTCGTCCGGGCGATCAGCCCGTGCAGGGCGTGGCCGAACTCGTGGAACAGGGTCTCGACCTCGTCCTGCGTCAGCAGGGTGGGCGAGCCGGCCGCGGGCTTCGGCACGTTGAGGTTGTTCACGACGACGGGCAGTGTGCCGAGCAGGTGTGACTGCTCGACGACGGGGTTCATCCACGCCCCACCGCGCTTGCCGTCGCGCGTGTACAGGTCGAGCAGGTAGAGCCCGACCGGGGCGTCCTGCTCGTCGACGACCTCGAAGACGCGGACCTCGTCGTTGTAGCCGTGCAGGTCCGGGCGCTCGGTGAACCGCAGGCCGTAGAGGGCGCCCGCCGCGTGGAAGACGCCGTCGCGGAGGACCCGGTCCGCCTCCAGGTACGGGCGGAGCGCGCTGCTGTCCGCGGCGAACTGCGAACCGCGGAGGACCTCGGTGGCGTACGCCCAGTCCCACGACTCGACGTCGTGGCCGACGGTGCGGGCGCGTGCCTCGCGTTCGTCGCGGGCGTTCCCGACGGCGGCGGTGACCAGGGAGGACAGGAGGCCCGCCACGGCTTCCGGGGTGCCGGCCGTCTCGTCCGCGGTGACGACCGACGCGTGGTCGCGGAAGCCCAGCAGTTCGGCTCGCTCGGCGCGGAGGCGGACGATGCGCAGCAGGACGTCCCGGTTGTCGAAGGCGTTGCTGCGACGGCCGCGGGAGAGCGACGCCTCCATGATCCGCTGGCGCAGGCCACGGTCGGTGAGCGTCGCCAGCCACGGGTGTCCGGTGTAGAGCGGCAGGGTGGCGAGCCAGCCGTCGAGACCACGGTCGGCGGCGGCACCCGCGGCGGCGGACTTCGCGCCGTCGTCGAGGCCGGCGAGTTCGGACTCGTCGGTGACGTGCACCGCGGCGTCGTTGGTGTCCTCGAGCAGGTTCCGCTCGAAGGTCGTCGTGAGGGTCGACAGCTCCTGGTTGATCGCGGTCAGGCGCTCCTTGCCCGCGTCGTCGAGTCCGGCGCCGGCGAGGGTCATCTCGGTCAGCGTGCGTTCGGCCAGGTGGCGGTCCTCGTCGGAACGGCCCGGGGTCGCATCCAGCGCGTCGTGCACGGCGCGGACCCGGGCGAACAGGCGGCCGTCCAGGACGATGGCGTCCCGGTGGGCGGCGAGGAGCGGGGAGAGCTCGGCCTCGAGGTCACGGAGCTCGTCGGTGGAGTCGGCCGAGGTGACGGTGGAGAAGACCATCTCGACGCGCTGCAGCAGCTGCCCGGCACGCTCGAGCGCGACCAGGGTGTTCTCGAAGGTCGGCGGTTCCGGGTCGGTGGCGATCGCCTCGACCTCCGCGCGGTGTTCGGCCATGCCCGCGTCGAAGGCCGGCCGGTAGTGCTCGGTCCGGACGTCGTCGAACGGGGGGAGGGCGTAGGGGAGGGTGCTCGGTCCATCGAACGGAGTGGCCATCGCCCCAACCTAGCGATGCGGGCGGCGGGTGGGTGACCGGACCGGCAGCGGGCGGATGCTGGGCGGCGGGCCCGTCGGGCGCCGGGTCCGCCGGCCTCAGTGCGTCGCGGCGTCGATCAGCACCGCAGCCGCCCGGCGGGCGTGCACGGCCGCCTCGGTCGTCCCCGCGATGGCAGCGGTGGTCTGGGCGCCCTCGGCCAGCAGCGCGAGCTGTGCTGCGAGCTCCTCCGCCCGGTCGGTGTCCGGGATGGCCTGCGCGGTGATCCCGGCGACGAAGCGCTGGAACGAGTCCTTGTGCGCGCGGGCGATCTCGGCGATGGCGGGGGAGGTCGCGCCGAGCTCCCCGAACGCGTTGATGAAGCCGCAGCCGCGGAAGGTCTCGTCCCCGAACCAGGACTCGAGGAAGTCGTAGACGGCGAGCAGTTGCGCACGGGGGCCGTCGGCGGCGTCGACCGCGGCCCGGATGCCCTGCTCCCAGAAGTCGTGACGGCCGGCGAGGACGGCGGCGATGAGCTGCTCCTTGCCGGGGAACGCGGCGTAGAGCTTCTTCAGCGAGACGCCGGCGGTGGAGCGGATCTCGTCCATGCCGACCGCCTGGATGCCGCGCGTGTAGAAGAGCGTGTCCGCGGTCTCGACGATCCGTGCTGCCGTCTCGGGTTCGACCGTGCTCGTCGCCATGTCCATGCTCCGTCCACTCGGTGTCCACGACGACGGGGTTGCGTCGGGAACGATCGTTCTCTAGTGTAGGCGACACCGCCGGAGAACGACCGTTCTCTGGACGGCCTCAGTGCACTTCACCAGGAGGAACACCATGGGATCCATCACCGTCGGGACCGAGAACAGCGTCGACATCGCGCTCCACTACGAGGACAAGGGCCAGGGTCAGCCCGTCGTCCTGATCCACGGCTTCCCCCTGGACGGCAACTCGTGGGAGGGCCAGGTGCCCCCGCTCCTCGACGCCGGGTACCGCGTCATCACCTACGACCGCCGCGGTTTCGGTCAGTCGTCGCAGCCCTCGACCGGCTACGACTACGACACCTTCGCCGACGACCTGCACACCGTCCTGACGACCCTCGACCTGCACGACGTGGTCCTGGTCGGCTTCTCGATGGGCACCGGCGAGATCGCCCGCTACATCGGTCGCCACGGTCAGGACCGGATCGCCAAGGTCGCGTTCCTGGCCTCGCTCGAGCCGTACCTGGCCGTCACCGACGACAACCCCGACGGTGCCGCCCCGATGTCCTTCTTCGAGGGTGTCTCCGCCGACGTCGCGAAGGACCGCTACGCGTACTTCACGTCCTTCTACGAGGGCTTCTTCAACCTCGACGAGAACCTCGGCAGCCGGATCTCCGAGGAGCAGGTGCGGAACGCCTGGAACGTCGCTGCCGGCTCCGGTGCGATCGCGTCCGTCGCCGCTCCGCTGACCTGGCCGACGGACTTCCGTCAGGACATCCCGAAGGTCACCGTGCCCGCGCTCATCGTGCACGGCACCGCGGACAACGTCCTGCCCATCGAGGCCACCGGGCGTCGCTTCACGAAGGCCCTGCCCGCCGCCCGCTACGTCGAGATCGAGGGCGCCCCTCACGGCCTCCTCACCACACACACCGCCGAGGTCAACGCGGTGCTGCTCTCCTGGCTCGCCGAGTCCTGATCCCTCGGCGATCCCGGTCCGGCGTCCGCGCCTGACCGGCTCCGGAACCGGCCTGGTGCCGCGGTGGTCCCGCGACGCCAGGCCGGTTCCGTTCGTGGATCTCCGGACGGGAGGCCCGGGTCGGCCCCGCCAGGTCGCCCGGCTCGAGCGGGCGGTGCGCCCGGCTCGCGCGGTCAGCGCGCCGTGGTGAACGCGACCCGGTCGGAGGTCGTCTCGTGGCCGGTCCGGTCGTACGCCAGGACCGCGACCTCGTAGTCGGTCCCCGCAGTGAGGCGGTCGACGATGACCGACGCCTGGCGCGGGTTCGCGATCACGTGGGCGCGGATGAGTTCGCCGTCCTGGAAGAGCAGGACCTGGTGGCCGAGCAGCTCGGGCGTGACCGGCGAGTTCCAGTTGACGATGACGCGGTCGGACTGCTCGGCGTTCGCGTGGACGTCCGCCGGGATGACGGGCCCGGCGACCGACGGATCGGCGGCCGTGGTGAACGACACGGCTTCGGCGGCGCTGACGTTGTCGTCCGAGTCCTGTGCGGCGACGACCACCTCGTAGTCGCGGTCCGGGTCGAGGCGGTCGACGACCTGGCTCGTGCGGTGGGCGCCGGGTACGGGGTACTCGCGGATCACGTCGCCGTCGCGCAGGAGCGTCACGGTGTACAGGATGCCGGGGCCGTCGTCGGTGCTCGGGGTCCAGTTGACGGTCACCCGGTCGTGCGCGACGTCGGTGACGTGGACGTCGCCCGGCGTGGTCGGTGCCTGACCCTGGTCCTCAGCCGCCGAGCAGCCGCCGACCGCGGCGCCACCGAGGTCGCAGCCCTGGACGGTGAGGGCGCTCGACCCGTCACCGGCGATGCCGAACGAGACGTACTCGCTCATGCCCGCTGCCAGTGCGCCGTTCTTCGGCGTGAGCGTCACGCGGTCGCCGTCGACCTGTGCGTCCACGTTCCAGTCGGAGTGGTTCTCGAATGACCCGTTCGGCACCGAGAACGTCAGCTCCCAGTCCGACGCACCCGCGGTCGGGTTCGTGATGACGAACTGACCGCTGCTGTAGTGCTGGCTGCCGTCCCACATCTGGAGCTGGCCTGCGGTGCCGGTCGCGGCCTCCTGGGTCGGTGCGGCCGAGGCGACGGACGGGGCGAGCAGCGTGCACCCGATCATCGCGGCGGTCATCGCGGCGGTGGCGAGGGTGGAGGAGCGGAGGGACATCAGGATGCCTTTCGGAGGGGAACGTCCGCCGGAGCGGATCGTGTCCGCCGGTGCGGACGTCGACCATCGTGCAGCGTGCCCGGGCCGGCGGGGCGTCTCCGGAAGTCGACAGGAAACCATCGCTGCTGCTTGGTCTACACTCGATACGTGATATCCAACATGTCGACTGACGCGACGATCGATCGTCCGCTCCGCCCGCTCGAACGACTCGTCGAGACGCCGTCGGACCGCCTCCGTCGGATCGCGCGCATCGGCGCCGTCGTCCTGCCGGTGGCCGTCACCGGCTACAGCGTCTGGTACGACGCCCTCGCGGCCCGGGCTGCGCCGGACCTCCTGCAGGTGCTCGTGTTCGTCATCGGCGGGCTGTCGCTGTACGCCGTGCACCGCTGGCCGCTGCTGCCGACGGTTGTGGCCCCGATCGTCTGGGCGATGACGGGCTCGTGCTCGTTCGTCGTCGTGATGAGCGCCGTGGTCGCCGCGCGCCGGGGACGCGGCTGGTGGGTCGTCCTCGGCGTCTTCACCGTCCTGCACCCCCTCGGGCTGGTGCCCGACCCGTGCATGTTCCGGGCCGGCCACGTCGCGGTCCCCGCCGAGTCCGCGCCCCTCGTCGCCGTCGTGCTCCCCGCCCTGGTGGGCGGCGCCGTCGGTGAGGCGCGTCGGGTGGTCCGCGCCCGGGAGGAACGGCTCCGGTTGCAGGCCGCCGCCGCAGCCGCCCGGGCGGCCGACGTCGTTGCGCAGGAGCGGCTCCGCCTCAGCCGCGACCTGCACGACGTCGTGGGACAGGGGGTGAGCCGGATGACGCTCCACGCCACGGCGCTCGCTGCCCAGAGCGACGACGAAGCGACCCGTCGTCTCGCCACCCGCATCGCCGACAGCGGCGCCGGACTGCTCGAGGACCTGCACTTCGTCGTCGGTCTGCTCCGCCGCACCGAGGCACAGCCGGTCACTCGGCACCCCGTCGCGACCGATGCCGGCTCCCTCGCGACACCGTCCTGGCAGGAGTCCTTCGACGCGGCGCTCGAGGACGGTCAGGACGTCGTCCGCCGGGGACCCGCCGCCGGACCGCTCGCCCGGACCGCGGGGCTCGACACCCGGTGCGCCGCGGTCCTCGACGCGGTCGCCGCCGAGGCCCTGCACAACGCACGGAAGCACGCTCCGGGCAGCGTGGTCGAGGTCACCGCAGCCCTCCTGCCGGACCGACTGGTGGTGACGTTCCGGAACGCCGTCCCGTCGCGCTCCGTCGCAGCCGGTGTCGCAGCCGGCGGAGCAGTCGTCGACGGGCTCGCCGACGCCTGCCGGACCGGGGGACACGGGCTGGCGGTCGCTGCCGAACGCGCGGCAGAGGTCGGCGGTCGCCTCCGACACGCTCGGACCCCGGACGGCCGCTTCCGTCTCGACCTCGAGCTGCCCCGATGACCCGCGTGCTGCTGGTGGACGACGACGACGACATCCGGTCGAGCCTCCGGATCGTCATCGAGTCCGAGCCCGGACTCGTCGTGGTGGCGCAGTGCAGCGACGGCGAGCGTGCCGTGGCCGCAGCCCGCCGCCTCCGGTGCGACGTGGCCGTGGTCGACCTGCGGATGCCCGGCATCGACGGCATCGAGACGACCCGGCGGTTGCGCGAGTGTCCGGCAGCTCCGACCGTCCTCGTCCTGACCGCGTTCGACGACGGCGACGACGTGCTCCGCGCCCTCGCTGCCGGTGCCTCCGGGTTCCTGCTCAAGGGCGCACGCCCGCACGAACTGCCCGCCGCGATCGTGGACGTCGCCGCCGGACGGTGTGTGCTCGCGCCCGCGGTGGCCGACGCCGTCGTCCGTCGTGCCGTGGCTCGCGACCACGAGGAGCAGCCGCTGCCGTTCGACGACCTGGGGGACCTCACCGACCGGGAACGCGAGCTCGTCGTCGCCGTGGGGGAGGGGCTGACGAACGCCCAGATCGCCGGGCGGCTCGGCGTCACCGCGACGTCGGCGAAGACCTACGTCTCCCGCATCCTCGACAAGCTCGGCCTGCAGAACCGCACCCAGCTCGCCATCGCCGCGCACCGCGCCGGTCTCGTCTGAGCCCGGCCGTCACCATTCGGAGACGTGGCTCGTGCCGGGGACACGCGGACCATGGGAGGACCGTCCCCGTCACTCCGAGGAGTCCTGCCGATGTCGTCCCGTCCCCACCGCCGACCCCGTCCTCGCGCGCTGCCCGCACTGGCCTGCGTGCTCGCCGGGTCCGTCCTGTTCGCCGACCCGGCCGTCGCGCTGGACCGGGCAGCGCCCACGACCGCCGGCTCCGGCTCGGGCTCGGTCTCCGCCTCGCTCGAGCTGTCGGACGCGACCGCGTGGTACGCCGGCGGACAGTTCGTCGTCCGGAACACCGGTGAGACACCGGCCGGCTGGCAACTCCGGTTCCGGGTCACCGGTGGTGCCTTCGACAGCTGGGCGAGCTGGATGGCGGACACCGAGCAGCACGGCGACGAGGTCACCATCACGGCGAAGCGCGGCCAGGAGCTCGCGCCCGGCGCCACCGCGAACCTGTCCTTCGGCATGACCGGCGACGGCTCGGTCGTCCCGGCGGTGCAGGCGTGCAGCATCGACGGCACCGACGTGGCCGGCTGCACCCCGGACGACGACAGCGACGACGGCGAGGGCGGCAGCGGTCCGGAGGTCCCCGCCGAGGACACCGTCGCGCCGAGCACCGTGCCCGACTTCGCCGGCGACCCCGTGGACGCGCACACCGCTCGCCTCCGCTGGGCAGCGGCCACCGACGACCGCGGCGTCGACGGGTACGTCCTCACCCGTGCGGGTGCCGCCCCGACGCACCTGCCGGCGGACGCGCGGGATGCCCGGATCGCCGACCTGCCCGACGGCACCGCCGTGCGGTTCACCATCAGCGCGGTCGACGCCGCCGGCAACACCGGTCCGGCGGCCACCACCACGGTCACGACCCCGGAGGCACCGACGCCCCCGCAGCACCTCGTCGTCGCGCCGTCCCACTCGGTGGTCCCGGTCCGTGCCCTCGGGGACGCCGAGGCCGCACGTCGTGCCGAGGGACGCTCGTACCGTCACTCGGCACACGAGCCCACCGGTCGTTCCGTCACCGCCGGCGACACCGTCACGATCACGGTGCCGGCGGGCGTCTCCGGGCTCTCCGCACGCTTCGGTCTGTACGGCGTGTACGCGGGCCTCAACGGCGGGAAGGACGTCGGCGTGCAGACGGTCCCGCTGCAGCCGGGCGTGAACCGCCTAACCGTGCCGAAGAGCGGGCCGGTCCACCTCCTCGACACCGCTGCCGAGGGCTCCCGGACCACGACCGTGCGCGTGGACGGCGGGGCACCGATGGCGACCTTCGTCGAGGGCGAGACGACCGAGGCGCAGTTCGCCGAGCGGATGGCGTCGTCGACCGCGCCGATCGTCGAGCTCATCGGCGACGACGTCCTCGTGCAGGTGCAGAAGCCGATCGCCCAGCGTTGGCTGCTCGACCGGGGCATCCAGGTCGGCCCCCGCATCCGGATGATGGAACGCTTCGTCGCGAAGACCGACGCCGTGTTCGGGCTCGACCGGGCCGCGACCGGGGCAGCACACCGGGCACCACAGCGTGTCCTCGTCACCAACCCGGACACCGGGGGTGGCTACGCCAGCGCGTCCCACGACTGGATCCGCTTCCAGAACGACACCGGCGCGATGCGGGACCTGCTGTCGAAGGCGCCGGCGGACCAGTGGGCGTTCTGGCACGAGGTCGGGCACACCTACCAGCCGGACTGGATGAACTGGTCGGGCCTCGGCGAGGTGTCCGTGAACGTCTCCGCCCTGGCGAACCAGGAGCACCTGACCCCGGGTGTGAACCGGCTCGACGAAGCCGCCACCCGGAAGAAGGCGGCCACGTTCTTCGCCCTGCCCCAGGCTGAGCGGCACTTCGACCGTCAGGACATCTGGCTGCGTGTGCTCATGTTCGACCAGCTCCGCCGGGCCTTCGGGGACGACGTCTACGGCCGGATCGCCCAGCAGTTCCGCGTCGACCGGGCGCTCGGTGCGACGGTGCCGAGCAGTTCGGACACCGCGGCGCGCAAGCAGCAGTTCGCCCTGGTCGCCTCCGAGGTCACCGATCGTGACCTCACCGCCTTCTTCGACGCCTGGGGACTGGGACTCACCGACCAGACTCGCGCCGCGACGGCCGAGCGCCCTGACCCGGCGTTCGACCTCACCGCCAACCACGACCGCCGGACCGACCGCCTGGACCACGTCGTCCGGTACGCCGTCCCGACGGGTTCCGTGCAGGCGGCGGGGACCGCGACCTACGGGCAGCGGACCGCAGGCGGAGCACTCGAACTCACGACCACCCCCGGCCCCGACGTCACGGTCGGACGGGCCCGGCTGCAGACCCTGGCCGTCGGGACCGGCGCCGGGTCCGCCCAGGTCGAGTTCCTCGCCGCGGACCGTACCCCCGACGTCGTCCGCGTCCCGGTCGACGTCCGACGCGGCACCATGGTGCAGTACCGCGGTCTCGGTGACACCGTGATCGCCGAGCTCGTCCTCGACCCTGCGAGCGGCACCCTCTGGCTGCACAAGGCCGGCGGCGGCACGACCGCCCACGGGAACTTCTCGACCCGGTACGCCGGTGCCCGGGTGGTCGAGGCCGACGGCACCACCGTCACCGACGGCTGGCTCCGGGGCGTCGAGACCGCGGGTGCCTTCGCCGCGCGCTTCGGCGAGGTCGCGGTCCACGACGGGCAGTTCCTGGTGCTCGACCACCTCGAACCGGGCAACCGTCTGCTCCGCTGGAGTGCGGACACCGCGCTCGGGCGGGACACCGCCACGCGGCAGGCGTACCGGATCGCGGGCGGTGCGCTCGTCCCGGTGCCGGTCGAGTCGGTGCCGCAGCGCTGACCGCGCAGCGCTGACCGCGCAGGACGGACGCCGAACGGCCCGGGGGGCCAACAACTCACCCCGGCCCGCCCGGGTGAGGCGGGGGCCGCCCCGCCCAACCAGGCCCCCCCCCCGGGGAGTACAACA
>NZ_JARUXD010000160.1:0-369 GCF_030433875.1 Curtobacterium sp. PsM8
TCTTCCAGTCGCCGGAGAAGTCGTGCATCGCCTTCTGCACGTCGTGCTGGCCGTACACCTCGGTCAGGGCGCGGTCGTCCGACTTCTGGTGCTCGAGCTCGTCCGAGATGTGCTGCAACTTGGTGGTTGAGTCCTCGAGGACGGCTCTGGTGATGATGAGGTCTGCCATGGGTGCTCCCGATCGATGCCCGTGCCGGTGGAGGTGGACCGGGCGGCCCGTCGTCGGGCCGCCCGGTGTCCCGCGCTACTTGATGGCGTTGGCGAGCTCGGTGTCGGTCTGCTGCAGTGCCTCGGCGGCCTTGTTCAGGTACATCGACATGCCCTCGAGACCCTCGATGGTCTTCGTGGCACCGTCGTTGAACTCCTGGT
>NZ_JARUXD010000161.1:0-363 GCF_030433875.1 Curtobacterium sp. PsM8
GGAACGGACGATCACCATCGCGACGCGGACGGTCGTCGTTGCTGCGGAACGGACGATCACCATCGCGACGCGGACGGTCGTCGTTGCTGCGGAACGGACGGTCACTGCTCCCCCCGCGAACGGGCCGGTCACCGTCACGGCGGGGACGGTCATCGTTCCCACGGAACGGACGGTCACCATCGCGGCGGGGACGGTCATCGTTCCCACGGAACGGACGGTCGCTGCTCCCCCCACGCACGGGCCGGTCACCGTCACGGCGGGGCCGGTCATCGTTCCCACGGAACGGACGGTCACCATCGCGACGGGGCCGGTCATCGTTCCCACGGAACGGACGGTCACCATCACGGCGGGGCCGGTCGTCGT
>NZ_JARUXD010000162.1:0-271 GCF_030433875.1 Curtobacterium sp. PsM8
CTGAATAAGCATACGATATAAGATTGTAACAATCTAATAGGTGCATTTACAAATAAAAGGGTGTGAAAAGATGCAATGAAATGGTATGAATTAGGTGAAAAAGCAATAGTAGAAGTAACAAAAACAGATAGGCAGCATGGTCTTACACACAAAGAAGTAAAAGCACGTCAGCAGCAGCAAGGATTTAATGAATTGACTGAAGGTGAGAAAAAACCGGCCATTCTTGTGTTTCTAGAGCAGTTTAAAGATTTTATGGTACTGGTTTTACTAG
>NZ_JARUXD010000163.1:0-271 GCF_030433875.1 Curtobacterium sp. PsM8
TTCATAAACAGGTCAATCCATTTTTTCGCAGGCCCAAGAAACTCTTCAAGCGGTTGAATGTCTTCTTTAAATGAAGCGAAGATCATGCCGTTATATTCTTCTACCCGTAGACTCACCAGCGGTAATTCTGACTTATCTAAACAATCGCCGTAACTTTCCGGAGATGGCACACCACGTAAACTGCCATCAAGTGCATAGCTCCAACCGTGGTACGGGCATACAAAACTGTTAGTTTTTCCTTTTTTATGTTCACATACGGTTGCTGCGCGGT
>NZ_JARUXD010000164.1:0-271 GCF_030433875.1 Curtobacterium sp. PsM8
CGCATGAGGGTCATGGGCTCGCTGTTCGATGCCGGGCTGACCCGCACGAGCGAGAAGTACTCCGTGTACGACTCGGACGTGCTGCATATGTGCGTCGCTGAGATGGACTGCGCGGTGGCGGATCCGGTAGGGGACGCCCTGGTGGGCGGGTTCACCTACGGGTACACGGGATACGTGGGAGACGGCCGTGCGCTGCCCGAAGCCTTCGGCGACTTCGGCGCGGAGCGGGGGGACTGGGCGGTGGACCCGGAGCTGGTGCGGACCACGACGG
>NZ_JARUXD010000165.1:0-264 GCF_030433875.1 Curtobacterium sp. PsM8
CAGGTGAATAGCGGTGGCGGTATCATCCGTCATCGGTCAGACAACCGACATAGAAGGAGTAAGAAAATGGCAATCAAGCGTTGCGACCCCTGCAAGCCCCACGACTTCCAGGACCAGAAGTACGGTCAAAACATGCGGGTCTATACCGAAGGCAAGAAGTCAACCTGTACAGTCTGCGGCAAGCAGACCGAAGGGTCCGAGACCAAGAAGAAGTAACCACTCGGGAGAGATATGCTGTTTGTCCTGATCGTTGGCGCTGTTCTG
>NZ_JARUXD010000166.1:0-263 GCF_030433875.1 Curtobacterium sp. PsM8
ACCTGCTACCCCGCCCTTCCACCTCATCGACAACGAGCACACTCTGCTGCGCGAGACAGACCTCGTCATTATGGACGCCATGTCGACGGGGTACTCCCGCGTCGTTGACGGACACGATCCCAACGACTGGCACGGCTGGAGTAAAGACGTCGAACTGGTCAGCGAACTCATCCGGTTGTGGGTTACCCGCTACGGGCGCTGGGGGAGTCCGCTTTATCTTCTTGGCGAGTCGTATGGAACCGTCCGAGCCGTCAGTGTTGCGC
>NZ_JARUXD010000167.1:0-260 GCF_030433875.1 Curtobacterium sp. PsM8
CCGCGGTACCCACCACTGCTGCGGTCGTCGCCGCCACGGTACCCACCGGTCGGACGGTCACCGCCGCGCTCGTCACGCCCACGGTACCCACCGGTCGGACGGTCCCCACGACGGTCATCGCGCCCACGGAACCCACCGGTCGGACGGTCCCCACCACGGTCATCGCGGCCACGGAACCCACCGGCGGAACGGTCGTCACGACCGCGGTACCCACCACTGCTGCGGTCGTCGCCGCCACGGTACCCACCGGTCGGACGGTC
>NZ_JARUXD010000168.1:0-256 GCF_030433875.1 Curtobacterium sp. PsM8
AATAGGTCAAGCGCGAGCACAACGGCCTGCAGTATCCCGCGCCGGTCAGACAAACGCGACAGGACGACTCACACACGTCGTGTCACACACCAGGCGCGCAGCGGGCCGGAACCGCGCCACCCGTCCGGCTCCGCTCACGGCCGTCAGCCGGGTGTCCCGGTCAGCCCGGGGCACCCGGCAGACCCAAAGTGACGCGGCCGGACGACGCCCCCCCGCGCCGGTCCCGCACGTGCGGGCTGTCCCACCCGCACCTCCC
>NZ_JARUXD010000169.1:0-250 GCF_030433875.1 Curtobacterium sp. PsM8
CGGTAGTCGGGGGGGGTTGTGGGGTGTTGGGGCCCGGTTGAGGCGTTGGTGTACGGGTTTTTAAATGGTTTGGCCAACCCCTTGTTGCGTTGGTGGTTTTATTTTTTTTTTTTTTTGTTTGCTTTTTTTCGTGTTTTGGTTTGTGGGGGGGGGGTGGGGTTTTTTTTTTTGGTGGTGTTGTTTTTCCTTTGGCTTTTTATTTTTTTTTTTTTTTTTTTTTGTGGTGGGGGGGGTTGTCCCCGGCCCCCCC
>NZ_JARUXD010000016.1:0-60273 GCF_030433875.1 Curtobacterium sp. PsM8
GCCGGCCCTCCTGCAGGGCCGGCCGTTCCGTGTTCTCCGGTGAGGGAGCAGGATGACGGCATGGGCAACGCGTTCTCGACCGGCTGGCGCATCGCGCGCGCACGGCGGTCGGAGTTCCTCGACCCGGCGCGGCTCCGACGCCGGACCGTCGTGACCGGCACGGTCGCCGTCGTCTCCGGCACGGTCATGGTCATCGCCGATCTGCTCTGGGGCGTCTTCGACGGGCCGTGGCCCCTGCGTCTCCTGGCGATCGTCTGCTTGGCGGCCGCACTCGGGTGCATGGTCGGGGTGTTCCTCCGGGTCCATCGTCGAGATCTCGACCTCGGCGGCACCCACCGCGGCACCGGTGACTGGCGCCGCGATGAGCGCATCGACCGGCAGTTCGCCGCCCGTCCTCCGGCGATGTTCCCGGAGGACCGCGACGAGGTACTCGACCGGGCCGAGCGCACCCTCGGCCCGTCCGTCGCCCTCGCCGCCCGGTTCGTCCTGCTGCCGATCGCCTGGGCGCTCGTCTGGGCGGGGGCGCTGCTGTCGGGGCTCGGCTCGCTCGACTCCCCGCTCGTGTTGTTCTGGCCACCGATGCTCATGCTGCTGCAGTCGGCGTCCTTCATCGCCGTGGTGACGGGGATCGGGAGGTCCGACGCCGCACGCCACCGAGCCCTCGCGCTCGAGCCAGCCCCGGTCGTCGAGGCACCGCCGCGCCGGAACGTCGACCCCCGCGGCTCGAAGATCGGTCTCCCCGGCGACTGACCCCGGTTGCGGCAGGCTGAAAGCGTGAGTCAGATCAGACGTGGGCAGGTGTTCGCGTGGGGCATGCATTCGATCACCTTCGCCCTCATCGCCGGCCACGCGCTGGCGTGCGTCCTGGCAACGCCAGCGGAATGACCAGCAGGACGTTGAGACCCCAACCGGCGCAGTCGATGAGGAACGGGCCCGATGGGTCTGTGGCGATGATGATTCCGCTGACCGTCCCTGCAGCCGCCGAGGCTGCTCACCTTCGGGTTTGACGGCACCAACTACGAAATCGACCTCACGGACGACAACGCTGACCAGCTCCGCGAAGCGTTCTCCGACTACATCGCCGCGGATCTCCACACCAGCAACCGCAGCGGCCGCGCCTCCTCTGGCAGCGCCCCCCAAGCGTGGCAACCCCGAGGAGCTCGGCAAGATCCGCGAGTGAGCCGCAGCCAACGGCCACGATGTCTCCTCCCGCGGCCGCATAGCCAGGCCGTCCGTGACGCGTACGACGCGGCACACTGACGCCACTTCCCCACCCGCAGCAACGGCCGGCCGCCCCTCGGGATGGCCGGCCGTTACTGTGCGCGCCGATAGCGGTCTCTTATGTCAGGATGCTGGTTCAACCCCCGCGATTGGCAAGTTGGGACTGAACCTTTTGTTCCGCGTCCGCCCCGTAATCATGGTTGGATCTCATCGACGTACGCAACCGGTGTAATTCATCTCGCACCTCTCTACGGATTCGCACCTCGTCCAGTCCTGTCATCTCCTCGCGCCGTTTACGCGCCGCGCGAATCAGTTCTTCGGGGACGGACTCCATTCGCGTGACATCAACTACGAGAGGAAGACGCGGGGCATCGGACGACATCGATCTCCTCAAGGGCCCGAGACGAAGCAGCTGTGCCAAGTAGTCCGGGCTCAGAGCAGGTGTGTCTGGAGCGTTTCGCCCCAACTGATCACGTAGCCAGGCATCCAACTTGAACGCCGTCTTGTCGAATGTCAGCCACCAGGCGTCATAACCCAGAGCAGACCGAGGCCCGTGGCGGAGCTGTATGACACCAACCGCACTCTCCACGTCGTGGGCAGCCAGACGGTCATGGGAAACGTCAGACCGGCGTCGTCCACCACGTCCCGGACGATTCCGCCCATACCCACCGTTTTTCTTTCTGAACAGTTCCAGTACCGCGGCGCGCAATTTTTGATCTGCTTGATCCGCCAACTCTTTCAGGTCTCGCCTCGTGATTGAATAAGTGAGTTCGAGGAATTCCGCAATGTCGTGATCGGGAATGACATCACCGCGGAAGTTGAGCAACCAATGTCCGAATGCCCTCTCATCGCGCCCTGAAAGCATGTAAGCGCTATAGACGAACGGCACCTCCCCTTCCCAATCCCTCCCGGCATTGATATACGCAACACAACGTTCTAGGTGGTATCGAATCTCCTCGATGACGCCATCCGTAACCAACAAAGAAACCCCGGAATCCACAGCGGCGCGAAGGAGAGAGGTTTGTAGCCGATCCGAGGGTTCGTCGATCAAAGTTTCGGCGATAAGAGGTAGCACCGCCGAAGTATCAAGCCAGATCTTCGCAGTGTCGAACACCCGCGATAGCGCCTTTTGCACATCTGGGGTCTGCTGCAGGAAGGCCATAAGGGTATACGCGTTTAGGACCCGTACAAGGTGACTTCTGGTTCTCGCATCCGGCGCGGCCAGCACATCCATAATGGCTTTTGCAGCATCATCTGGATGCATGCGAAGCGCCGACGCGCGTTTCGAAAGAAAGTCAGAAATTGATTGCCGCGACAGAAGCTTCACTTCCCCGCCTTCGACTGCATCCACGAACTGCTCCCCATTCTGCAGTAGCAGTGCTTCGAGTGCGAGACGCAGCTCTTTACCCTCAGCTTGCAGCTGAACGAAGTCTGCATCAAGTTCAACGACATAGCCGTAAGCTGCGGCGGCCAGATCGGCCTCAACGGTGTGCTGATCGAGCAGGTACTCTGCGGCAGATTCCTGCCAGCGCTTTGTCGCCTCGTGACTGAGATGATAGGTATCGGCTGTCCTGATCCACTTCACGGGCCCTCGCTTTGCGCTGAGTCGCGTCAGAGCACTGTCGATCAAATCCTTCACTTGACGTTCGGAGCCGTGAGGCACTAGCACGTGAACGCGATCAAACACTTCGCCGCGGTCAACTGCCGTATCCTGCGTGGTGCCTATTAACACGCTTTGCACAAGCGAATCAAAGGATACTTTAGTTAGATTTTTATCGCCGACGGTATCAGAGGAATTTAGGGCAAGCTGAACTAAGGCAACACGGCCGTCTTGCAAAGCAAGAGCGCTACCCGTATTCTCCGCGATACCACGCGCTGAAGTGATCGGATCAACAACCAGACGGCAAAATTGTGCTGATGCCGCTTCGCGTTCGGCAGTGTCCATTTCCCGGTCGCAGAACCACTCGCGATCTCGGACATCGAGAAGGATTTGATGGTCCTTCCAAAGGGCCGCTTTCAGGTCGTCGACCTTTGATCCGATAGCCTGATTTGTGCAGTACACGATTAGTCGATAGTCGAGCTTGTTATCGAGCAGTGTCTGTACTGTCCGACGAATTTTCGCAGACCAATCTGTCGCAACAGAATACTGAAACCCCGTGTGCTCCTCGCCGGGTACAGAAAAGACTTCCCCGTCTCGGCCTCGATCACCGGAGGCAGTTGCCGTGGTACGAATACTGGGAAATTCGCCAACTAGAAAGGTTGAAGCAAGCCGCTCAAACAGCAGCCAGTCGCCTGACGACAGCTGTTCGAGCCCGAAACGGAACCTGCCACTCACCATGAACAGATGATATTCCGCTTCGCGTTGGAGCGCGAGCCATTTCGTCGGCAGCGGTCGCAGAGAAGCCCTGGGTGAAGTTGTGGTGCTGAGGTACACCTCAGCGCAACGCCAGCCGGGCGCGCTCCCTTACGTGCTGTCAGGGTCCGTTGCACTCCTTCGCCACAGATCTGCGTGAGGGTCTAGACGTGGTGCAACACCAGAGGCAGATCGGCACCCGCGCGCGCATCAACTCGACCGATCAAACCCTCGCCCGCCCGAGGCCGTCGGTGGCACGGATCGGGCCTTCGAGGGGAAGGCGTCGGTCAGGCCCTGGCCCGATTGGCGTCCCCCATCGTGTCGCAGAGACGTCGCGAGCCCAGCGCGCAGCCCGAAGTTGTCACGGTCGACGTAAGCGGGCGAGCGGAGACATCGGTCTGACGTCGCACGCCGCCGATCCCTCCCGCTCGCACCGACCCCCGTCGTAGCCGCGCCCCACAGCGGAACGTCCACCCCCGCGGCTCGGCCACCATCCTCCCCAACGCCTGCCACCCGCGCTCCGCGGACCCTCCCGCCGCGTGCCCCGCCCACCCGGTGCCCGTGCGCAGCCGAGCGGGGATTCACTCGGTGCATGCGCACCATGGGAGTCGAGGAAGAGCTGCTGCTCATCGATCGGAGGACTGGTCACCCGGTCCCGGTCGCGGACCAGGTGCTCGCCCGTGCAATCGCGGCCGGCGGCCCGGGCGACGGCGGCGAAGTCGTGGCCGAGATGCACCGCGAGGCGATCGAGCTCGTCACCCGCCCGCACTCGTCCCTCGCGACGCTCGGCGACCAGGTCCGGACGAACCGTGCGTTCACCGAACAGCTCGCGTCCGAGGTCGAAGCGCACGCCGCACCGCTGGGCACCTCGCCGTGCCCGGTGACACCGCACCCGACCGAGTCTCCGCGGTACCTGGCGATCATGCAGCGGTACGGCGCCCTGCCGCGACGGGTGCTCACCTCGGGCCTGCACGTGCAAGTGTCGATCGACTCCCCGGACGAAGGTGTGGCCGTCCTGGACCGGATCCGGACGTGGACGCCGGTCCTCATCGCCCTCTGCGCGAACTCCCCGTTCCACGATGGCGTCGACACGGGTCACGCCAGCTGGCGATCGGTGCTCTGGAACCAGTGGCCGTCGTCGGGCCCGCAGGAGCGCTTCGGCTCGCTGTCCCGCTACCGTGCGGTGACCGAGGCGATGCTCGGCACCGGCGCGCTGCTCGATCCCGGCATGCTCTACCTCGACGCGCGGCTGTCCGCGAACCACCCGACGGTCGAGGTCCGCGTCGCCGACGTCCCGCTCGACCCCGGCACGACCGTCACGGTCGCCGGCCTGGTGCGCGCCCTGGTGGACACGGCGGCGAACGACGCCGCAGACGGCCGGGAGGCTCAGAGCACCCCCGCCGCCGCGCTCCGGCTAGCGAACTGGCAGGCTTCCCTCGAGGGGCTCGATGGGTGCCTGGTCGACCCGACGACGGAGCGTCCGGCGCCGGCGCGGGAGGTCGTGATGCGGTTCCTCGCGCACGTCCTGCCGGCCCTCACGTGCAACGGCGACGACCAGCTGGTCGAACGCGGGATCGACGACCGCTTCACCAGGGGCACCGGCGCAGCTCGGCAGCGCGCGGCCCGCCGGCCTGCCGCGGAACCCGGGCGCGACGACCTCGGGCACGTCGCCCTCGCCGCAGCTCGGCAGGAGGGCTGAGCCGGCGGGGTCGCGCGTCATCGGGGCAGCGGCGCCTCGAGCGGCCGGTCGCCGCCGTACTCCACCACCACCCGGCTCCCGTCGACGTGCAGGTGGAAGACGCCACCGATCGACGCACGGTCCGTCCTGACCTGGTTGCTGTTCGCCCAGGCCCGTTCTCCCGTGGCGGCGCGGAAGGACCACCCGTCGCGGAAGCCGAGCTGGAGCTGACGTCCGCCGAGGGACCGGTAGTCGGCGACGGTCACCGTGCGACCGGAAGCCGAACCGACGTCGACGTACCGCACCGACCCGCCGAGGGACGAGAGCGCGACGTAGCCGAGCGCGCACGCCACGAACCCGACCGACAGGAGCACCGCCGCCGCGCGAACCGGCGTCCTGCCCGCCCGGCGTGCCGCCCGCGTCAGGTGCCACGCCCAGGTGCAGGCGGCACAGGCCGCACAGAGTGCGCCGACCGACCAGCAGGCCGCCCTGATCGTCTCGGCCCCACGCCCGGCGATGACGAGCTGTGCGTCCGCACCGTCGGACTGCCCGAGGACTGCGCCGCCGACGAGCGCGACGACTGCCATCACGAGAGCGGCCCACCGGATCAGCGCCGACCCGGTCACGTCAGAGCCGAGTTCGCGGTACCGCCACTCCGCGACTCCCCCGCCGGCACGATCCGCTCCAACAACCGCAACACCCGTTCCCCGTCAACCGCGTCCGGATCGAGCAGCCACTGCACCTGCAGCCCGTCCGACACCGCGATGCTCAGGCTCGCCAGGTCCTCCGCGTCCAGGTCGTCCCGGATCCGTCCGGACGACTGGTCCCGCCGGATGAGCTCGGCCAGGTCGGCACGCAGCCGGGTGAACCGCTCGCGCATGAACTCCCGCGTCGCCGGGTGCCCCTCCTGCACGGCGTCGGCCGAGAGGGTCGTGTACAGCTGCACGAGTCCCGGCACGGCGCGGTTGCGGGCGGCACTCTCGCGCATGTCGCCGATCGCGGACTTCATCCGCTCCGGTGCACCCTGTTCGCGCACCTCGTGCTCGCCGTAGACGGCGAGCAGCAGTTCGTCGCGGCTCGGGAAGTAGTGCCGGAGCGCCGCGTGCGTGATCCCGAGGGCGTCCGCGACGGACCGCAGCGAGGACGCGTCGACCCCCTGCTCGGCGACCATCCGGATCATCTCGTCCAGGATCTGGGCCCGCCGCTCGGTGCCCTTGCGGTAGCCGCCGCGGCGCGACGGCGTCACTGCGTCGTCGTCCACGGGGTCGGTCATCGTGCCAACTTACCGCTGGAAGGTTTTCGCGGCCAGTGGCGGACGGGAGGCCGGGCTCACGCGGTCCCGCCGGTGCCGGACGCCTTCCCTCCGCTTCCCGACTGCGCGGAGCGGAGCAGGAGGCCGTGGTGGTGCGTGGTGAGCGTGGCTGCTCGGACGGTGCCGAACGGGTCGCCGTCGAGTTGGATCCGCTCCGGGGTCTCGAGCTCCAGGTGCAGGGTCCGCGCGCGGGTCGTCGGGAGTGCTCGGGAGGTCGGGAGCACCCGGGCGATGACCCGTCCGAGCCGGGTGCTGGAGAAGAACCGGTTGAGGGAGAGCGTGTACCCGATCTTGGTCCACCCGAGCCAGCCCTCGGGGCGGAACGCGACGGCGTCCAGGATGCCGTCGTCGGGTTCGGCCCGGGGCAGCAGCAGCACGCCCGCGGTGAGGCTGCCGCAGTTCCCGACGATGACGGTGTGCGCGTGCATCGTCCGGGTCGGCCCGTCGTCCAGCGAGTAGTGGACGGGGATCTGTCGGTTCCCGACGATCGACCGGGCGATGGGGTCGGAGTACGCGACCCATCCGAACCGCTTCTTCACCCAGGCGTTGGTGTCCGCCGCCATGCTGGCGTCGAGACCGATGCCCGCCATCACGAGGAACGCGTGCGTGCTGGTCGCTCCGTCGGCGTCGGTGAGTTCGGCGATCCCGACGTCGATCGGCCGGTCGGAGCCGCTGAACGCCGCCCGCACAGCGCCGGCCATGTCGTTGCGGTGCAGGCCGATGTTGCGGGCGAACAGGTTGCCGGTCCCGCTCGGGACCAGCGACACCGGGATCCCGGTCCCGCGCAGTTCCTCGGCGACCACACGGAGGGTGCCGTCACCGCCCGCGACGAGCACCACGTCCGGCGCGGCGTCGACGGCAGCGCGCGCAGCAGCACGCCCGTCGTCGTCGGCAGCGGTCTCGAACCACCCGGTCTCGGCCCAGCCACTGCGGGCAGCCTCGGCGTCGACGAGTGTCCGGAGTCGTTCCGGGTTGCCCTTCACCGGGTTGACGACGACCGCCGCGCGCTGCGGTGCCGGAGCGTTCATCCGGCTGTCGGCGCTCAGTTGGTTCCTTCGATGGGTGCTGACTCCGGTGCCGGAGCCCCGGGGCAGGGGTGCGCTCAACGCTAGGGCGGCGGCGGCATCCTGAGCAACTCCACGCGTGAGCAACGTGGCGCGTCAGCGACTCGCCGCGCAAGCGACGTGACGCATCAGGTCGCGGTGGCGGACGGGAGGCCCGGATCACCACCCGTGACGCGCCTCCCGTCCGGTGGGTGTCAGGAACCGGCGGTCGGACCGCCGGCGTCAGCCCCGGCCTCCGGCACCGTGTACTCGTCCACCGGTGTCGGCAGGCCGGCGTCGAGCGCGGCCGTGATCTGCGCGAGACAGCGTGCCAGGACCTCGTTGTCCTCGGCGGAGAGGTGATCGATGACCTCGACGACGGCCTCGTGGAAGACCTCGTACGACCGGTCGATCTTGCGGGCGGCCTGCACGGTCGGCTCGAGCACCTGCGCCCGTCGGTCGGTGGGGTGCGGGACCCGGAGCAGGTCGCCCTTCTCGACCAGGCCGTCGACGATCTTGGTGACCGAGGCGTTCGAGACCGACAGCATGACGGCCAGGTCCTTCGGGCCCATGCTCCGGCCGTCGCGGTGTGCCTGCAGCATGTAGCGGACGGTGAGGAACTCGTTCTTCGTCAGGCCGCTCTCGCCACGGGCACGTTCCAGCTGGTCCTCTTCGGCGTGCTGCAGCCGGAGCAGGGCGTCGACGGCGGTCTTGGCGGACCGGGTGCGGGGCTCGCGGGCGTAGAGGTGGACGTGCTCGCGGCGGACGACGGTCAACGGCATGGGTCGGTGTCTCCCTCACCCGTCCGGGCGGGTGGTCGTGCGGGTGGGGCGGACGCGGTGGCTCCGGCGCCTGCGGTCAGGCGATCGGGTCAGGCGGCCGGCGCGACGAAGAAGTCGGCGTAGGACAGTTCGGTGCGGCGGGACAGCAGCGACGGGTCCTCGATCCGCTGGGCGACCCAGGCCTCGATGACGGCCGGGTCGGTCAGTCCCACGCGCGGGTGGGAGCCGCCGAACCGGGTGTCGTGCGACGTGCCGTGGTACGTGCTCTGCATGGGTGCGCCTTCCTCGTCGAGGGTCTGCCGTCGGTCCGCCCGTCCGGACGTGAGAACTATTTCACGACGTGAACAATGAGGGCAACAAACAGTTCGTCGAGTTGTACAGTTCGCGCACCGAACGACCGCGGAGCCAGGTGAACGTGCAGGAGCCCCTCCTCCGTCGGAGGAAGGGCTCGTGCGTGGAACGGGTCGGACTACTCCTTGTTGAGCTTGTCCTGCACCGTGCCGGCGATCTTCTCGACCGTGTTCGGCAGCTCGGTCGTGCCGTACAGGCGCGAGTCCGGGTGCGTGGGCGGCGGCATCGGCACCGAGGTGGTGGGGCCGTCGTGGTACGAGTACTCGCCCTTGCCGTCGAACGACGGGCCACTCGCCCACGAGCCCTCCTTCGCCTGCGCACCGTCGGAGAAGTTGAGGTACTGGTAGTTGACCTCCTGGTTCTCCTTGTGCTGCGGGAAGTTGCTCGGCACCGGCAGGGTCTCGAGGCCCTGCTCGCGGAGCTCGGCGGCGGCGGTCGCCCACATGTTCTGGTGCATCGTGTCGCGGGCGATGAGGAAGCTCAGCAGGTCCCGGACGCCGTGGTCGTCGGTCATGTGGTAGAGCCGCGCGGCCTGCACACGGCCCTGCATCTCGGCGTTCTCGTTCGCCGTGAAGTCCGCCAGCAGGTTGCCGCTGGCCGTGATGTAGGAGCCCTGCCAGGGGTTCCCGTTGCTGTCGACCGGACGCGCACCGGCGCCGGCGACGATGGCGTGCTGGACGTCCGTGCCACCGACGATCGCAGCGACCGTCGGGTCGTCCTGCAGGGCGTCCTCGGTGATGCCGAGCGGGGACTTCTCGAGCAGCTGGGCGATCATCGTCGCGAGCATCTCGACGTGGCCCATCTCCTCCGCGCCGATGCCGAACACCATGTCGCGGTACTTGCCCGGGATGTGCATGTTCCACGCCTGGAACTGGTACTGCAGGGCGACGGAGATCTCGCCGTACTGGCCGCCGAGCACCTCCTGGAGCTTCCGCGCGTAGACCGCGTCGGGCTTGTCGGGGGTCGCCTTGAACTGGAGCTCTTGCTTGTGGAAGTACAAATCGTTCTCCCGTTTCCGTGTCGGTTCAGTGGGGCGGGTCAGAGGTGCCGGCGCAGAGGTGCGAGCTCAGAGGATCGGCGTGCCACCGGTGACGGCGATGCGCGCCCCGGAGACGTAGCTGCCGTCGTCGCTCGCGAGCAGGACGTAGACCGGGGCCAGCTCGGCGGGCTGTCCGGCGCGACCCAGGGGCGTCTGCGTCCCGAACTGCTCGACCTGCTCGGCGGGCATCGTCGACGGGATCAGCGGCGTCCAGATCGGACCGGGCGCGACGCTGTTCACCCGGATGCCGCGCTCCCCGACCAACTGCGCGAGCGCGGCCGAGAAGTTCGCGATGCCGGCCTTCGTCACGTCGTAGGGAAGGAGCGTCGGGACGGGGTTGTCTGAGTTCACCGAGCTCGTGCCGATGATCGACGCACCGGCGGACATGTGCGGCAGCGCGGCCTTCGTCAGGTGGAAGTAGGCGCTGAGGTTCGTGGCGAGGGTGTGGTCCCACTCCTCGTCGGTGATCTCCTCGAGCGTCTCGTGGGTCATCTGGTACGCCGCGTTGTTCACCAGGACGTCGATGCCGCCGAGCTCCGAGACCGCCGTGTCGATGACGCTCCGGCAGTACGCCGGGTCGCTGACGTCACCGGGGAACAGCACGACCTTGCGACCGGCGTCCTCGATCCAGTGCTTGGTCTCCTGCGCGTCCTCTTCCTCCTCGGGCAGGTAGGAGATGAGGACGTCGGCCCCCTCGCGGGCGAAGGCGATCGCGACCGCCTTGCCGATGCCGCTGTCACCGCCCGTGATGACGGCCCGCTTGCCGGTGAGCTTGCCGGAACCCCGGTAGCTGGTCTCACCGTGGTCGGGCGCCGGCCCCATCGCCTGCTCGGACCCGGGGGGTTCCTGCTGTTGATCGCTCATGTCGCTCCCTGGACGAAGGTCGTCGTGCAGGGAGCGATGGTCGGCGGAGGCCGCTGGACGGCCGTCCGGAGTGTTCAGATCACGCGGACGGGTCTGCCGTGCCCGCCGGTCAGGAGGCCGTGGTCACCCGCCCGAGCCACTCCTGCAGCAGCGCCCGCTCCGGGTCCGTCAGCCCGGGGAGCGCGGGGGCGGCGGCACGCACGGCCTGCAGCGCGCCGAGGGGCACCGCTGTGCCGTCGGCGCCCTCGTCGTCCGCCCAGGTCGGCGGGTCGGTGACGATGGCTGCCAGGACCGTGTCGAGCATCAGCTCGGGCAGCGAGGACCCGTCGCCGGGCGAGCTGCCCTGCGGTGCGCCGCCCTCCGGTGCGCCGCTGGAGAGCATCGTCAGCATCGACCCGGCGCCGGCCGCGCGGATCATCGCGACCGCCTGCTCCTCGGGCACACGGAGGCGTCCGGCGGCGGCGACCCGGTGCACCCGCGCGCGGAGGACCTCCAGGCCGGCGGCGACCGCCGGGGACTCGTCGTCCCGGTCCGAGGCGTAGAGCAGCCGGAACAGTGCGGGGTTGGCGAGCCCGAAGGCCACCTGAACGCGCCAGGAGTCGCGGAGGTCCTCGACCGGGTCCCCGTCGCCGTCGGCCTCGGCCGCCGCGTGCTCGGTCTTCGCGGCGACGAACTCCGCCAGGACGTGCTCGGCGACCGCGTCCAGCAGGCCGTCCTTGTCCCCGAACAGCCGGTAGATCGCGGGGGCCTGGACGCCGGCGGCGAGCGCCACGCTCCGGGTGGTGACCGCGGCGGCGCCGTCCTCGGCGAGCAGACGTGCGGCCGCGGTGACGATGCGGGTACGCGGGTCGGGTGCGGCGCTCATGGTTCCGATGCTACCGATCGGGCAGTAGCGGTGGTTCCGTCCCGATGATTCCAGTGGTACCTTCATCGTGTTATCACTGGAAACACGATCGGAGCAGTCATGATCATCGTCACGGGAGCCACCGGACAGCTCGGCGGAGCCGTCGTCGCCCACCTCCTCGAGCAGGTCCCCGCCCGCGAGCTCGCGGTCAGCGTCCGCGACCCGCACTCGGACGCTGCACGTCGTCTGGCCGACCGGGGCGTGCAGGTCCGCCGCGGTGACTTCACCGAGCCGGAGACACTCCCCACCGCGTTCGCGGACGCCAGCCGGGTGCTGATCGTCTCCGGCCCGGCCGACCCCGAGCCGCACCGCATCGCGGTGGAGGCCGCGGTCACCGCCGGCGCCGAGCATCTCGTCTACACCGCACACATGGCGACCTCGCCCGACTCACACTTCGGCCCGGCACGACAGCACGCCGTCACCGAGCAAGACCTCGCGGCCACCGGGATCGCCACGACGTCCCTGCGGAACGGCTTCCACGCCTCGAGTGCGCCGTTCATGCTCGGAGCGGGCCTCCGGACCGGCGAGCTCCGGCTGCCCGCCGACGGTCCGGTCGCCTGGACCGCGCAGGCGGACCTGGCCGTCGCCGCCGCGATCGCCCTCACCGACCCCGACCGGCTGCACGGCACCACGCCGCCGCTCACCGCGTCCCGTGCACTGGACATGGACGAGCTCGCCGAGGTCGTCTCCCGGATCACCGGCAGCACGGTCACCCGGACCGTGGTCGACGAGGACGAATACCGCGCAGCGCTCATCGCGGGCGGACTCCCGGAGGCGTTCGCCCCGATGATGACCGGGTTCTTCGCAGCCGCTCGAGACGGCGAGTTCGCCACCGTCGACCCGACGCTCGCCGACCTCCTCGACCGCGAGCCGCGCAGCATCGAGGACGTCCTCGCCGACACACTCCGGGCGTACTGACCCGGGCGGGTCACGTCGGTCCGATGCAGGCACGCTCCGGACGGGAGGCGCGGGGCGGCCCCGCCACGGGCCTCCCGTCCGGCACCCGGCCGGCCACCGGCGTACCGTCACCGACGTGGATCTCCAGCTGCAAGACCGTGTCGCACTCGTCGTCGGCGGGAAGGGGTACATCGGCACCGCCGTCGTGGACCGCCTCCGCCAGGAGGGTGCGACCGTCGTCGTCGCCTCCCGAAGCGCCGACGCGACCGACGGCCCCACGACGGGCAGTGTCGCGATGGACACCGCCGACCAGGCCGCCGTCGACGCGGCGGTCGCCCGCGTGCTCGAGCAGCACGGACGGATCGACGTGCTGGTGGTCACCGCGGCCCCGGCGGCGAACACCCTCGACCCCGAGCGCCGTTCCGACCCGGACCAGGTCGCCGGGGCCGTCGACGGCAAGGCCCTCGGGTTCCTCCGAGTGGCCAACGCCGTCCTGCCCGCGCAGCGTCAGGCCGGCTTCGGCCGGGTCGTCGTCGTCAGCGGGCAGAACGCCTACCTGTCGGGGAACATCACGACCTCGTTGCGGAACGCGGCCACGAACGTGATCGCGAAGAACCTGGCCGACGAGACCGCGGGCACCGGCGTCACCGTGAACGTCGTGAACCCGGGCACCGTGCGGGACGAGCCGAGCGCCGAGGTCCGACCCGGCGCCGGTGGCGAGTCCAGCCCCCAGCAGATCGCGGACCTCGTGGCCTTCCTGTCGTCCCCGCTCTCGGTGGTGTCGGGCGAGTCGATCTCGATCGCGCACCGCGTCCTGGGCAGCGTCACCGTCTGATCCCCCGGTGCGGACGACACTGCGTCCGTCCCCCCTTCCACCGCGATCCGGGCGGGTGTTGACTGCCGCCATGCAGCAGGCCCACTCCGCCGACGGAACGCCCATCGCCTGGGAGGCGATCGGCCCTGCCGACGCTCCCGGCGTCGTCATCACCGGCGGTGCGTTCAGCACCGCCGACGCCGCCCGTCCGCTCGCGCAGGCCCTCGCCGAGGTGGGCCTCCGCGGCGTGGTCCTCGACCGGCGCGCCCGAGGTGGCTCCGGCGACACCCGGCCGTACGCCCCCGAACGGGAGGCCGAGGACCTCATCGCCGTCGCCACCGCGGCCGGGCGTGTCCGAGCTGCGCTCGGACACTCGTCAGGTGCGGTCCTGACCCTCCGGGCAGCGGCCGGCGGGCTGGACGTCGACCACCTCTTCCTCTCCGAACCGCCCTTCGCCTTCGACGAGTCCCGGCCACCGCAGTCACCGGACCTGGTGGAGCGGTTGCAGGCGCACGTCGACGCCGGTCGGCCCGAGGACGCTGTCGTCCTCTTCCAGCGGGAGGCCGTGGGCCTGCCCGACGAGGTGATCGAGCAGATCCGGCACGCACCGATGTGGCCCGCCCTCGTGGACGTCGCCCAGTCGACCGTGTACGACGCGACGATCACCGGCGAGACGCCCGTGCCCTCCCCCGCGATGGCAGCCGTGACGACGCCGGTGACCGTGCTGCGGGGTGGGCGGACCTGGCCGTTCCTGGTCACCGCGACGGACCGGCTCGCCGCCCTGCTGCCGGCCGGGAGGCTCGTGGTCGTCCCGGAGTCGCAAGACCACGGTCTGCACCCGGCGGGCACGGCGCGGGAGGTCGCGGCCGCACTCGGGTGAGCCGGGTGGCCTGAGCGGGCGTGACGGCGGACGGGCGTGTCGGCAGATGACCGAGCGCCGGAACGATGAAGGCCCCGATCTCTCGATCGGGGCCTTCATCTGCTCGCTCTTGCGTGAAGAGCTCTGGTGCGCGAGGGGGGACTTGAACCCCCACGCCGTTTCCAGCACACGGACCTGAACCGTGCGCGTCTACCAATTCCGCCACTCGCGCCAGCGACGAGAACACTACCACGCACAGACGGGGCCAGGAGCCAACCACTACCATGCAGAGGTCAACGACCGAGAACGTGGGGACCATGGGCTTACTGGACAACTTCGAGCGAGGGTTGGAGCGCGCCGTCAACGGCGCCTTCGCGAAGACCTTCCGCTCCGGTGTGCAGCCGGTCGAGATCACCGCGGCACTGCGGCGTGAACTCGACACCAAGGCTGCCGTGGTCTCCCGCGAGCGCATCCTCGTGCCGAACGAGTTCACGGTGCGACTCGCGCCGCCGGACCACACCCGCATGCACGACGTCGGGCAGCCCCTCATCGACGAACTCACGCAGCGGGTGCAGCAGCACGCGGTGGCGCAGAACTACTCGTTCTCCGGTCCGGTCACGATCCGCCTGCAGCAGGACGGCACCCTCTCCACCGGCATCCTCGAGATCGACGCGACGACGGTGCAGCGCGACCTGGCCTGGGTGGCGGTCCTCGACATCGGGTCGCAGCGCCACCACCTCAAGCGCGGACGCACGATCATCGGCCGCGGCACGGATGCCGACATCACGGTCGCCGACACCGGGACGAGCCGGAAGCACGTCGAGGTCCTCTGGGACGGCAAGCACGCGCAGGTGAACGACCTCGGGTCCACCAACGGCTCGAAGCTCAACGGCGAACGCTTCAGTCAGGCCATCCTCGAGCCGGACTCAACCATTGAGATCGGTCGGACCCGTATGGTGTTCCGGGTGATCCCGGAGAACGACGGAGGTGCGCGATGACCACGGGCCTGACCCTGCTCGTCCTGCGCTTCGCGTTCCTCGCGGTGCTGTGGCTGTTCGTCTTCGTGATCGTCTTCGCGTTGCGCAGCGACCTCTTCGGCCAACGCGTCCGTGCGATCCCCACCGACCCCAAGGCCGGCCCGTCGACCCCGACCACCCCGCCGATGCCGGCCGGTGCCGGAACCGCAGCCGCAGCCTCCGGGGCGTCTCCCGGTGCGTTCACCGAGCTGATCGGTCAGGCCAGCGCACCGACCGCCGCCACCGCGGGTCCGGTCGCGACCCGTCTCGTCATCACCGAGGGCGCCCGTGAGGGCATGGAGATGCCCCTCGGCGGCGGCCCGATCACGATCGGCCGCTCCAGCGAGAGCAACGTCGTGATCCGCGACGACTACACGTCCACGAACCACGCCCGCCTCGACCTGCAGGGCGGTGCCTGGGTCCTGACCGACCTCGGATCGACCAACGGCACCTTCTTGGGCGGCCAGAAGGTCACCGTCCCCACCACCGTGGCGGAACGCACCCCGATCACCATCGGGACGACGACGTTCGAGCTGCGGCGGTAGTCCCGGATGACGGCTCGCACGCTGAGCGCCGCTGTGTCCCACGTCGGACGCATCCGCGCGAACAACCAGGACTCCGGCTACGCCGGGCAGCACCTGTTCGCGGTGGCCGACGGCATGGGCGGGCACGCCGGCGGCGACGTCGCCTCCGCGATCGCCATCCGGCGCATCCGAGAGGTCGACCGCGAGTTCCCCTCGGCACACGACGCCGAGTTCGCACTGCAGTCGGCACTCATCGCCGCGAACCAGCTCATCACCGAGACCGTGTTCGAGCACCAAGAGCTCACCGGCATGGGCACCACGGTGAGCGCCATGATCCGGGTCGGCGACCAGCTGGCGATCGCCCACATCGGCGACTCCCGCATCTACCGCTGGCGTGACGGCGAACTGCAGCAGATCACCTCCGACCACACGTTCGTGCAGCGACTCGTCGACAGCGGGCGGATCACGCCCGAGGAAGCCGCGGTGCACCCGCGCCGCTCGGTCCTCATGCGCGTGCTCGGCGACGTCGACGCCGCGCCCGAGGTCGACACCGCGATCATGGACATCCGCCCGGGTGACCGGTGGCTGCTCTGCTCCGACGGGCTGTCGTCGTACCTGGCAGAAGAGCGGATCCGGCACGCGCTCGCCTCCACGATGGACGCCAACCAGGTCACGCAGCGTCTGGTCAAGGAGACGCTCGACCACGGCGCCCCGGACAACGTCACGGTCGTCGTGCTCGACGTCACCGACTCCGAGCCGGGCGACGACGACGACGCGGCCACCACGGTCGGCTCGGCCGCCGCCCCGCTGACCTTCGAGGCGTCGACCGGCCGCAAGCCGATCCGCCTCCCCACGATCCTGCTGCACCCGCTCAAGGTGTCGGCCGCTCCGGAGGACTCGCACTTCGAGCCGGAGTCGGACCAGTACTTCGCCGAGCTCATCGCCGAGGACCGCCGCCGCCGGGTGCGTCGTCGGGTCTCGTGGTCGATCGCACTCGTCATCGCGATCCTGGCGCTGATCGGCGCGCTCTTCCTGGGCTACCGGATCGTGCAGGACCACTACTACGTGGGCACGGACCGCGGCTCGGTGGCGATCTACAAGGGCGTGCAGCAGTCCATCGGGCCGATCGCGCTGTCCGACGTCTACGAGGACACCGACATCTCGCTGACCGAGCTCCCCGACTACACGCGTGAGAACGTCCGCTCGACGATCAACGCGACGTCCCTGCAGGACGCCCGCGCGATCGTCGACCGGCTGCGCACCGCCGCCGAGACCGGTCAGGACCAGAGCGGGACGGGAGGCTCGGGAGACTCCCCGACGTCGTCACCGTCCGCCTCCCCCTCGGGGTCCGCAACGCCCCGATCCCCGTCACCCTCCCCGTCGAGGAGCGCACGATGAGCGCCACGACCGCACCCTCGTTGACCCAGGCGATCACGATCAAGCTCCGGGAGCCCGCGCGCGCCCGGAACCTCGAGCTCGTGCTGCTCGTCATCGCCTGCGGCATCTGCGGCGGTGCGATGGTGCTCGTGCAGCTCGGCACCAAGGGCCGCGTCTTCGACACCTCGGTGCTCTGGACCGCGGCCTCGATCCTCGGCCTGGCGCTCGTGATGCACGTCATCCTGCGCGTCGTCGCGAAGAACGCCGACCCCTTCATCCTGCCGGTGGCCCTCGTGCTCAACGGCATCGGGATCGCCGAGATCTACCGGATCGACATCCACAACGGCGCCTCCGGGTGGGCGGCGATCGGCGTCAAGCAGATCGCGTGGACCCTGCTGGCGATGGTGTTCGCGATCATCACGATCCTGCTCGTGCGCAACCACCGGTTCCTGCAGCGCTACCGCTACATCTTCATGCTGCTCACCATCGTGCTGCTCCTGCTGCCGATGCTGCCCGGCATCGGCACGAACATCGGCGGTGCACGGGTCTGGATCCGGATCGGACCGTTCTCGTTCCAGCCGGGTGAGCTCGCGAAGATCACGATGGCGCTGTTCTTCGCCGGTTACCTGGTCACCGCGCGGGACAGCCTGTCGATCGTCGGCCGGAAGTTCCTCGGCATGACCTTCCCGCGGGCCCGTGACCTCGGCCCGATCCTCATCATCTGGGGTGTGGCGATGAGCGTGCTGGTCTTCCAGCGCGACCTCGGCACCGCCCTGCTGTACTTCGGCCTGTTCCTCGTGATGATCTACGTCGCGACCGCCCGGCTCAGCTGGGTCGTGATCGGCCTCGTGCTGTTCATCGGCGGCGCCCTCGTCGCGGCGAGCGTCCTGGTCTACGTGCAGGGCCGGTTCCAGCAGTGGCTCGACCCGTTCGACCAGCAGATCTTCCTGCGACAGACGCAGGGCAGCTACCAGCTCGTGCAGGGCCTGTTCGGCTTCGCCAACGGCGGGATCACCGGCACCGGGCTCGGGCAGGGCCGGCCGTACATCACACCGGTGGCCAACGCGGACTACATCATCGCCTCGCTCGGTGAAGAGCTCGGGCTGATCGGGGTCTTCGCGATCCTCGGCCTGTTCGTGGTCCTGGTCTCCCGGGGCATCCGCGTCGGCTTCATGGCGCAGGACGACTTCGGCAAGCTGCTCGGCATCGGGTTCGGCTTCACGATCGCCCTGCAGGTCTTCGTCGTCGTCGGTGGCATCACCCGGATCATCCCGGTCACCGGACTCACCACGCCGTTCATGGCGGCAGGTGGTTCGTCCCTCGTGGCGAACTGGATCATCGCGGCGATGCTGCTGCGGCTGACCGAATCGATCCCCGCCGAACAGCGCATCCAACAGGGTGCGTTGTCGGAGCGGGGCAACACCGGCCGTGGCCGGTCCAGGAAGGAGCGCCGGTGAACCGCCAACTCCGCGGCGTCTCGACCGTCGTCGTGCTCATGTTCGTCGCGCTCTTCGTGTCGACGACGTCCATCCAGTTCTTCGCGGCGGACTCGCTCCGTGCCGACAGCCGGAACTCCCGAACCATCCTGGACAGTTACTCGACCAAGCGCGGGGCGATCCTGGTCGACGGCAAGCCGATCGCCGAGTCCACCGCGGTCGACGACCAGTACCAGTACCAGCGCAAGTACAACAACGGCGCGCTCTACTCGGCCGTCACCGGCTACTTCACGATCGGCCAGGGCAACTCGGGCATCGAGAGCGCCGAGAACGCCGTGCTGTCGGGCAACAGCGACGACTCGTTCTTCCAGAACCTCAACGCGATCCTCACCGGACAGGACATCCAGGGCGACAACGTCAACCTGACGATCGACCCTGACGTGCAGCAGGCCGCGTACGACGCCCTCGGCGCGAACACCGGTGCCGTCGTCGCGATCCAGCCGAAGACGGGCAAGATCCTGGCGATGGTGTCGAAGCCGGGCTACGACCCCAACACCCTCACCTCGCACGACACCAAGGACGTCATCGCGCGCTACCAGGCGCTCGAGGCCGACGCCTCGAAGCCGCTGGCGAACCGTGCCATCGCCGGCGACCTGTACACGCCCGGATCGGTGTTCAAGCTCGTGGTCGCCTCCGCGGCCCTGGCGAGCGGCGACTACACGCTCGACTCGACACTGCCGAACCCCTCGACCCTGACCCTGCCGGGCAGCAGCTCACGGATCAACAACGCCGAGGGTGGCAGCTGTGGCGGTGGCGACCAGGTGAAGCTCCGCGTCGCGATCCAGTACTCGTGCAACATCCCGTTCGCCGAACTCGGCCGGAAGCTCGGCTACGAGACGATCAAGAAGACCGCGGAGGAGTACGGCTTCGGCAACGTCATCGACGTGCCGACCTCGGCGACCCCGAGCCAGTACCCGGAGCCCGAGTCGACGGCCGAGCTCATGCTCAGCTCGTTCGGCCAGGCCAGCGACCGCGTGACCCCGCTGCAGATGGCGATGGTCTCCGCCGGCATCGCGAACGGCGGCCGCGTCATGCAGCCGTCGCTCGTCGAGTCGATCGAGACGAGCGACCTGAAGACGGTCGACTCGTTCTCGCCGAAGCAGTACAGCGCCCCGCTGTCGTCCGACGCGGCGTCCGACCTGACCGAAGCGATGCAGAGCGTCGTGAACGCGGGGACCGGAACGAATGCGAAGATCGACGGTGTCGATGTCGCCGGCAAGACCGGCACGGCCGAGGGCGGCACGGGCGATCCCTACACTCTCTGGTTCACGGGCTTCGCCCCGGCCAAGGACCCGGAGGTCGCGGTCGCCGTGGTCGTCGGGAACGGCGGCGGGCTCGGGCAGTCCGGAGTCGGCAACACGGTCGCGGCTCCCGTCGCGAAGAAGGTCATGGAGGCGGTGCTGAACAAATGAGACCCACCAGCGGACTCACCTTCGGTGGGCGGTACCAGCTCTCCTCCCGAGTCGCCATCGGCGGCATGGGAGAGGTGTGGCAGGCGACTGACCTCGTCATCGGGCGCACCGTCGCCCTGAAGATCCTCAAGGACGAGTACCTCGGCGACCCCGGGTTCCTCGAGCGCTTCCGCGCCGAGGCCCGGCACGCCGCACTCGTCAACCACGAGGGCATCGCCAACGTGTTCGACTACGGCGAGGAAGACGGCAGCGCCTACCTCGTGATGGAGCTCGTCCCCGGCGAAGCACTGTCCACGATGATCGAGCGCGAGCACACCCTGCCCGTCGACAAGGTCCTCGACATCGTCGCCCAGACCGCGAACGCCCTGCAGGCAGCGCACGCCGTCGGCCTGGTGCACCGCGACATCAAGCCGGGCAACCTGCTCATCACGCCGGACGGCCGCGTCAAGATCACCGACTTCGGGATCGCCCGCATCGCCGACCAGGTCCCGCTCACCGCGACCGGCCAGGTCATGGGCACCGTCCAGTACCTGTCGCCGGAGCAGGCGAGCGGCCACCCCGCCTCGCCGTCGACGGACGTGTACTCGCTCGGCATCGTCGCGTACGAGTGCCTGGCGGGTCGTCGACCCTTCACGGGCGAGTCGCAGGTCGCCATCGCGATGGCACACATCAACGACCAGCCGCCCGCGCTGCCGGGGACCGTCCCGGAGCCGGTGGCCGCCCTCGTGATGTCCTGCATCGCGAAGAAGCCCGCCGACCGTCCGGCGACCGCGGCGAACCTCGCCCGCGCCGCCCAGGCCCTCCGTCGTGGTGACGTCGCTGCGGCGACCGTGGCGGTGCCGGCCATCGGCGGCGCCGGGACGGTCGCGTTCAACCCGCCCCCGGGCAACGACGCCGCCACCGCCCTCATCGGCACCCAGGCGAACGCGCCGGTCGTCGGTGGCGGTGCGCCGCGCAGCCCCGCCGGTCCCGAGGAAGACACCGACGAGAAGAAGAGCCGCGCCTGGATCTGGTGGCTCGTCGGCGCCGTCGTGCTCATCGCGGCGATCGTGATCGGGGTGCTCGTCTTCGCGAACGCCGACCCGGACACCAAGCCGTCATCGTCGCAGAGCAGTGCTCCGTCGCAGACGAGGTCGCAGGCGCCGAGCCAGGAACCGTCGGCCACCCCGACCGAGACCCGGACGACGATCAACCCCGCCGACTACATCGGGCGGGCGACCGACCAGGTCCAGACCGAACTGCAGAGCATGGGCTTCGCCGTCCAGGTGCAGGACGGCGACCCGGCCGAGACCGCCGAGCAGGCGAACACGGTGCAGTCGATCAGCCCCACCGGCAGCCTGTCGGACGGCACACTCATCACCCTGCGTGAGTACACCGCGCCGCCGTCGGTCAACAAGCCGAACACCCCGAGCGCCGGCGCGGTCTCCGCCACCGGAGCCGTGACGTTCAGCTGGTCGACCGCCACCTGCCCGACCGGGTACACCGTCTCGAAGTACTCGTGGACGGTCTCCGGCGGCAAGGACTCCAGCGGCGCCACGAGCGGTGACACCTCGGAGACGTCGGTGGACATCCAGGCCGACCAGGCCGGCGACGACGTCACGCTGTCCTACACGGTGACGTGCGGCAACCTCGCCGCGTCGAGCACCTCGGACCCGGCCACCGCCACGTGGGTCGCCCCCGTTGAGCCGACGGACGCGCCGACCTCGACGGCGACGCCGCAGGACTGACGCACCACCTGCACCACCCCCGCGAGGCCCCGACACGGAACGTGTCGGGGCCTCGCCACGTTCCGGTAACGGTTGCTCGTGGAGCACGGCCAGCCAGCGTCCCCCCAGAGACCCCTGCCGTACACTTGCCCGGACGGACATTCGGAGGAGTACGTGCCTGAAGGTGTGACCGCGGGGATCACGCTCCTCGCCAACCGGTACGAGATCGGTGACGTCATCGGACGCGGCGGCATGGCCACCGTGCACGTGGGCACCGACACGCGACTGGGCCGGCGAGTGGCCGTGAAGCTGCTCAAGCCGAGTCTCGCGAACGACCCGGCGTTCCGCACGCGCTTCCGGCAAGAGGCGCAAGCGGCGGCCCGCATGGCCCACCCGACGATCGTCCGTGTCTACGACGCCGGCGAAGAGACCGTGCGCGAGTCCTCGGGCGCCGAGGTGCAGGTCCCCTTCATCGTCATGGAGTACGTCGAGGGCCGCCCGCTGAGCGAGATCGTCGCCGAGGGTCCGGTCGTGCAGGAAGAAGCCGCGCGCATCGTCGAGGGCATCCTCACGGCACTCGAGTTCTCCCACCGCGCCGGTGTCGTCCACCGCGACATCAAGCCCGCGAACGTCATGATCACCCACTCGGGCCAGGTCAAGGTGATGGACTTCGGCATCGCCCGAGCGATCACGGACACGTCGGCCACGGTGGCGCAGACCACGTCGATCCTCGGCACCGCGTCGTACTTCTCCCCGGAGCAGGCCCGCGGCGAGGTCGTCGACGCCCGCACCGACCTGTACTCGACCGGCATCGTGCTGTTCGAGCTGCTCACCGGACACCCGCCCTTCCGCGGTGCCTCCCCGGTGGCCGTCGCCTACCAGCACGTCAGCGAGCAGCCCGTCGCACCGTCCACGATGACGTCGACGGTCTCACCGGCACTCGACGCGGTCACCCTCCACGCCCTCGTGAAGGACCGCACCCGTCGGTTCCAGAACGCTGCGGAGTTCCGCCGCGACCTGCAGCAGGCCGCCGCCGGACACGTCCCGATCTCGAAGAAGAAGCTCGCGGCCGCGGCGGCGGACGACGCCGCGCTGCTGTTCGGGGTCAACCCCCGTGCGGCCGCCAACGCCGACGTCGCCTTCCGCGAACTCGACGACACCTCGGAGCGCCGACCCCAGCGGACCCAGAACCGGCCCCCCGTCGCCTGGATCTGGCTCGGGATCGTCCTGACCATCGCGGTCATCGCCGCCGTCGCCTACTTCGTCGCGAACCTCGAGCCGGGCAAGCCGCCGGTCAGTTCATCGATCAAGGTGCCCAGCGTCGCCGGCCAGACCTACGACCAAGCCCAGGCGACGCTCGAGCGTCGCGGGCTGAAGGCCGCGCGCGACGACGAACCCTCGGACAGCGTCGACAAGGACGACGTGATCCGGACCGTGCCGGACGCCAAGACCTCCGTCGCCCGTGACCAGGAGATCCGGGTCGTCGTGTCGACCGGACCGGAGCAGATCGCCGTGCCGGACGTCCGGTCGCAGACGCAGGACGCCGCCACCAAGGCCCTGGACGCTGCGGGCTTCTCGGTCGGCGCGGTCAGCTCGGACTACTCGCCGACGGTGCCCGAGGGCACGGTCCTGAGCAGTGACCCGGCGTCGGGCGTCACCCAGGCCAAGGGCTCGGTCGTGAACCTCGTCGTGTCGAACGGCAAGGTCCAGCTGCCGGACGTCACACAGCAGCCCTTTGACACCGCCCGGTCCACGCTCGCCGGCAAGGGACTCACCGTCCAGTCCGCGCCGTCGTACGCCTGCACCGGCACCACGGTCACGCAGCAGAGCGTGCCCGCCGGCGACGTCCCTCAGGGCACCACGGTCACCCTGACCTACTGCGCAGCCTCGGCACAGCCGCAGCGGCAGCCGTCGCGCCAGCCGGCACCCGGTGGCGGCACGTCCGACGGCGGCGGTGCGGCCACCGGTGGCGGCGCGACGAACGGCGGCGGCGGCTCGCTGAACCCGGGCGACGGCGGCAACTGACCACTCGGGTCGGACGTCCTGGCGGCGACCGATCAGGCCGACGTGAACGGCCGGGCCGACACGACCGGCACGCCGCGACCGGTCAGCCGACTCGACTCGTCAGGCCGGAACGACCGGTCGAGCCGACTCCATCGACATGGCCGGAGCGTGCCTGGTGGTCAGCCGTCGGGTGGTCAGCGTCCGGAGATGAGCGGTCCGAGTCCGGCAGCCCGCTCGGCAGCGCCACTGAGGCCGGCCGTCTCGAGCCAGTTGCCGACCATCCGGTAGCCACCCTCGGTGAGGACGGACTCCGGGTGGAACTGCACGCCGTAGACCGGCGCGCCACGGTGCTGCACGCCCATGATCACGCCGCCTGCGGTCCGGGCCGTGATCGTCAGCTCGTCCGGGACCGTGCCGTCGACGATCGCCAGCGAGTGGTACCGCGTCGCTGTGAAGGGGTGCGGGACACCGGTGAAGAGCACGCTGTCGTCGTGGTCGACCTGCGACGTCTTGCCGTGCATGAGCTCGTCGGCGTGCGTGACCGTGGCGCCGAGGGCCTCGGCGATCGCCTGGTGTCCGAGGCAGACGCCCAGCAGGGGCTTGTCTGCCGCGATGGCCGCACGCACGGTCGGGATCGAGACGCCGGCGTCGGCGGGGGTGCCCGGGCCGGGAGACAGCAGCACGCCGTCGTACTCGGCGATCCGGTCGGCGATCTCGCTCTCCGGGAAGGCGTCGTTGCGCACGACGTCGGTGTCCGCACCGAGCTGCTGGACGTAGCCGTTGAGGGTGTACACGAAGCTGTCGTAGTTGTCGACGACGAGGATCTTGGTCATTGGCCGTTCACCGTACTCGTGGGGGATGTGAGTCACGTCCGACGAGGCCGGAACTCACGCATGGTGACGGTAGGATACCGGCCATGGCCATGGACAAGGACCGCACCAAGCCCGCCCGGACGACCCGAGCCGACTCGGTCGACACCGCGGGGGACCAGCCGAACCCCGTGTGGTTCAAGCCCGTCATGTTCGGCTTCATGCTGATCGGACTCGCATGGGTCATCGTCTTCTACGTCTCCGGCGGCACGCTTCCGGTCCCGTCGCTGAACTCGTGGAACATCCTGATCGGCTTCGGCATCATGTTCGTCGGCTTCCTCATGACCACGCGGTGGCGCTGACCCCCCGCTCGAACGCTTCCTCGACGCCCGTCGCACCGGTTCCGGTGCGACGGGCGTCGTCGTTGGTCCCGACACCAGATCCAGTCGCCACTGTCCACAAGCAATGAGGGTGGGAACGGGCCGCTCGGGAGGCTCGACGCGGTTCTCCACAGATCGGCGCGTTCTCCACACGGTTGTCCCCACCCCCGCCCCGGAGTTCTCCACAGGCGCCTCCACAGTGGGGATAATCACACCGGTGTAACTCACCGATTTGTCCCCAACTGTGGATAACTCGACGGAGTGGTGTGGAGAAGCAGGCGGTGGGCGCGGGGACCTGCCGGAACTCGTCGTCGTCGGGAGACCAACCGAACGCTGGTCAGCGCCCGGCAAGCGTCGCTCGCGCCCGGCCGGCGCGGCATCGCTGCACGGCAGGGCACGGCCCCCATCCCAACCCCGCACAGCACTCGGCACTCGGCACTCGGCACTCGGCACTCGGCACTGGGTACAGCAACGCGGCACGGCCCGCCACCGCAAGCCGCACGCCGCACGCCGCACGCGGCACGCGGCACGCGGCACGCGGCACGGCATCGAAACACAGCACGGCACGGGAGGGCGAGACTCGGCAAGTCTCGGCACGGCACTGCGAGTGTCGGCACCACACGGCACGCCCAGCAAGGGACATGAGGGGACGGCGAGTCTCTGCACGACACTGCACACCCGTCACGACACTGCACGCCCAGAGCGGCACGGGACACCCAGCACTGGACGGGATGCCAAGACTCGGCGAGTCTCGGCACCACACGGCACGCCCAGCTCGGCGCGCAGCATGACGGCCTGACAGGACGCGACCCGGCGCGATACGGCCCGACCGGATCGGATCGGATCGGACCGGACCGGACCGGGAAGAGGTGCGATGCGACGCATCGCCACAGGACAGGACGAGACGCAATGACAGAACGCCCCGTCGCGAAAGCGACGAGGCGTTCTGGTGGACCTGCGGAGGCGTCAGCCGGTGGTGACCGCGTACCCGACGAAGCAGAGCGCGATGGCGACCACGGCCTCCAGGGCGAGCAGCGTCATCTGCAACCCGCGCTGCCGGACGTTGCGCGTCCGCGAGAACACGAACCCGGTCACGAAGCCCGCGAGGACGCCGCCGACGTGGGCCTGCCACGAGATGTTCGTGCCGGGCAGGAACCCGATCACCAGGTTGAGCCCGATGATCACGAGCAACTGCACGGCGTTGTTGCCGAGGCTGCGCTGCAGGACGAAGAACGCCGCGAACAACCCGAAGATCGCTCCCGAGGCGCCGACGACCCATGTCCCCGGAGCCAGGAACGTCACGAGCATCGAACCGGCGATGCCCGAGATGAAGTAGAGCGCCAGGAACCGCCACGTCCCCAACATGTTCTCGAGCATCCGTCCGAAGATGAACAGCGCCCACATGTTGAACAGGATGTGGAAGACGCCCGAGTGCACGAACAGCACGGTGACGATGCGCCACGGCTGGGTCGGCAGCAGGGCCGAGTTGTACGCGAGCCACTGGCTCAGGAACCCACCCGACAGACGGTCGAGCAACCAGATGACGACCGAGACCGCGATGAGGACGACGGTCCCCTTCTGGTCGAGCATCGCGAACCGGCGCCGAGCGACCGTGAGGCTGCTCGGACCGGAAGCGCGACGGTTCTCGGTGAACTTCGCCCGCTGCTCACGCACGCACTCGGGGCAGTGCACCCCGACCGCTGCCGGCGTCTGGCACTCCGGGCAGATGGTTCGCCCGCAGCGCTGGCAGAGCACGAAGCTCTGCCGGTCAGGGTGCCGGTAACAGGTGTTGGACGAAGCCGAGGTGGAGTCGGTCACTCGGTTCAGACGTCCTCGACGTCGATGCTCTGGATGACGACGTCCTCGACGGGCTTGTCACGACCGTCGGTCGGGACACCCTCGATCGCGTCGACGACGGCACGCGACTCGTCGTCGGCGACCTCACCGAAGATGGTGTGCTTTCCCTGCAGCCAGGGAGTCGCCACCGTGGTGATGAAGAACTGCGAGCCGTTGGTGCCACGGCCACCCTGCAGGCCGGCGTTCGCCATGGCGAAGATGTACGGGTTCTGGAACGTGAGCTCCGGGGAGATCTCGTCGTCGAAGCGGTAGCCCGGGCCGCCGATGCCCTGACCGAGCGGGTCGCCGCCCTGGATCATGAAGTCCTTGATGATGCGGTGGAAGACGACACCGTCGTAGAGCTTGTCGGTCGACACCTTGCCGGTGCCGGGGTGCGTCCACTCCTGGGTGCCGGTCGCGAGACCGACGAAGTTCTGGACGGTCTTCGGTGCGTGGTTGCCGAACAGGTTGACGCGGATGTCGCCCTTGTTGGTGTGGATCGTTGCGACAGCGGTGTGCAGAGACATGACCCGATTCTCGCATGTGCCGCTGGATGTGCACGGGACCCACAGCCGGGGTTCTGTGACCTGTCAGGCACTCGGGTGGCAGGATGGGGTCACGTCGAGCCATGGAGGTACCGAATGTCGATCGAGATCCCGCGCAAGCGCCGGAAGCAGATCAAGAAGCTCAAGGGCAAGACCGCCTCACTGCTCGGTGAGCAGCGGAAGGTCCTGGAGCACGCGAACGCCATCCTGACCGAGGCCCGTGAGCACGCGGCAGATGCTGCGCGCAAGGACTTCGCTCCCCGCGTGCAGAACGCGATCGACAACGGGCTCCGTCCCGCGGTCGCGACCGGGGTGCACGCTGCGACCTCGGCAGCACAGAACGCCTCGCACCGGTTCCAGTCGGAGGTCGTTCCCGGCCTCATCTCCACCGCTGGCTCCGTGCTCAGCGTCGGGGACCTGGCGAAGGACCCCCGCGTACAGAAGATCGTGAAGGAAGCACAGAAGCGCAGCAAGACCGCGCGCAAGGCTGCCGGCAAGTACGTTCCGGCCGTCGCACCGAAGAAGGGCATCGGTTTCGGTGGGGTCGCCCTCATCATCGTCGGTGTCGTGGCAGTCGCCGGTGCTGCGTACGCCGCGTACCAGACGCTCCGTGCCGACGACGACCTCTGGGTCGCCGATGACGCGGACAACGCGGGCAAGCCCGCCGCCTGATCTCCTGGTTCGCTCGAAGGGCCCCGGCACTGCGCCGGGGCCCTTCGTCGTCCCCGGGTGCCCGTGCCCTCGCGCCCGCCGAACCCCGCCCTCGTCCCTGCCCCTCGCCGCGAGGTCGCACAACACGCCGACACCCACCCACCGACGTCGCACAACCTGCCGCTGCCCGGCGCCGGACCCGGCAGGTCGGACGACCTCGGCGACCACCACACGGCACGTCCTGCGACCTCGGCCACACGCCACCTCCCGGCGTCGAGGTCGCACAACACGCCGCCACCCACCCGCCGACGTCGCACAACCTGCCGCCGCACGTCGCCGGCCCCGGCAGTTCGGGCGACCTCGACGACCACCACACGGCAGGTCCTGCGACCTCGGCCACCAGGCGCCGCCGCACGACCGGCCACGACACCCCGCAGGAGATCCGCCGACCGGTCACGAACCGTCGCCTGGAGGCCCGCCAACCGACGACTCGTGACCTCTCGACGCCAGACCCACGGCGAGCCGGCGGACCGAGGGTGGGCACGCCGAGCCATCGAGCCCGGGCAGCCCTCAACGGGCACACCGACGACCCCGACGCGCCGAACGCACCAACGCATGACGCCCGCGCCACAGGGGCGGCGGCGCGTATGGGAACAGAACGAAGCCCCTGGGCAGCGACGCAATCGCAACCAGGGGCTTCTCGAGTGGAGCCTAGGAGATTCGAACTCCTGACATCTGCCTTGCAAAGGCAGCGCTCTACCAACTGAGCTAAGGCCCCGAAGCGACCGAACGGGCCGCAACGCCGAGACTTCCGACGCGGGAGTTGAATTGTGGTGGGGCTACAAGGACTTGAACCTTGGACCTCTTCGTTATCAGCGAAGCGCTCTAACCGCCTGAGCTATAGCCCCTCAGACCGGATGAAAGCCTACCCCACGATCGCGCCGGAGCGAAATCGAGCGAGTCGGCCCACCCGGACCGGGTCAGTTGTTGGTGAAGCCCACGAGCACGCCGCCCGTGATCCGCACGCTGAGGTTGTACAGGACGCTGACGATGGCGCCGAGGACGGTCCCGACGACGACGTTGAGGATGCCGACGACGATCGAGAACCCGAGGACCTGGCCCAGCGAGAACTGGTCCATGATCGAGTAACTGTTCTGACCGGTGACGTCCTTCAACAGGCTGTCGATCTGGTCGAACACACCGGTCTGGTTGAGGATGACCCACACCAGCGCCGTGGCGACGACGATCACGATCGAGCCGGCCAGGGCGATGAGGAAGGACAGCTTCACCATCGACCAGAAGTCGACGTAGACCAGGCGGAGTCGGACCTGACGAGTCCCGACGGGCCGCTTCGCCTTCCGCTGGAGCTTCTCGGCGACACTACTCATTGCTTGACTCGTCCTCTCCGGCCTCGACAGGCGCGGCGTCGGTGGGCAGTGCGTCGGTGGAGACTTCCTCCACGAGCTCTGCGTCGGCGGCGTCGGCGACCGCTTCGTCCGGGCTGACGGTCTCGACCGGGCCTGCAGGCTCGATCTCGGCGTCCTCCTGGTCGTCCAGGTTCCGCTCACTGTTGCGGGCCACAGCGATGATCCGGTCGTTCTCCGCGAACCGCGCGAAGACGACCCCCATCGTGTCCCGGCCCTTGGCTGGGACCTCGGCCACGGCAGACCTTACCACCTTGCCCGATTGCAGCACGACGAGCACCTCGTCGTCCTCACCGACGATCAGGGCACCCACCAGGTCGCCTCGATCGGCGGCCAGACGGGCCACCTTGATGCCGAGACCACCACGGCCCTGGATGCGGTACTGGTCGACCGAGGTGCGCTTGGCGTAGCCACCCTCGGTCATCACCCAGACGAAGCCGTCGTCCGAGACGACCGATGCCGACAGCAGCGAGTCGTCCCCGCGGAAGGACATGCCCTTCACGCCGGAGGTCGAGCGACCCATCGGGCGGAGCGTGTCGTTCGTCGCGGTGAAGCGCAGCGACATCCCGTGGCGCGACACCAGCAGCAGGTCGTCGTGCTCGTCGACGAGCAGTGCGGACCGGAGCTTGTCGCCCTCGCGGAGGTTGATCGCGATGATGCCACCGGTGCGGTTGGTGTCGTACTCGGTGAGCGCGGTCTTCTTCACGAGACCCTGCTCGGTGGCGAGCACCAGGTACTGCGCCGCCTCGTAGTCGCGGATGTCGAGGACCTGCTGGATCTTCTCGTCCGGCTGCATGGCCAGGAGGTTCGCGGAGTGCTGGCCCTTGGCGTCACGCCCGGCTTCCTGCAGCTCGTACGCCTTGGCCCGGTAGACGCGGCCCTGGTCGGTGAGGAACAGCAGCCAGTGGTGCGTCGTGGTGACGAAGAAGTGGTCGACGACGTCGTCCGCACGGAGCTGGGCGCCACGGACACCACGGCCGCCGCGGTGCTGCGAGCGGTACTGGTCGCTGCGGGTGCGCTTGACGTACCCACCGCGCGTGATGGTGACGACGACCTCTTCCTCGGGGATGAGGTCTTCCATGCTCATGTCGCCGTCGAAGCCGAGCATGATCTCGGTGCGCCGGTCGTCCCCGAAGCGGTCGACGATCTCGGTGAGCTCGTCGATGATGATCGTGCGCTGGCGCTCCGGTCGGGCGAGGATGTCCTCGAAGTCGGCGATCTTCAGCTCGAGGGCTTCGGCCTCCTCGTGGATCTTCTGGCGCTCGAGGGCGGCCAGCCGACGCAGCTGGAGTTCGAGGATCGCGCGTGCCTGGATCTCGTCGACGGAGAGCAGCTCCATCAGGCCGTTGCGGGCCTCCTCGACGTCGGGCGACCGGCGGATGAGCGCGATGACCTCGTCGAGGGCGTCGAGCGCGGCCAGGTAGCCGCGCAGGATGTGCGCACGCTTCTCGGCTTCGCGCAGACGGAACTGGGTCCGGCGGACGATGACCTCGACCTGGTGGTCGACCCACGCGCTGATGAACCCGTCGAGCGCCAGGGTGCGGGGCACCCCGTCGACGATCGCGAGCATGTTCGCGCCGAAGTTCTCCTGCAGCTGCGTGTGCTTGTACAGGTTGTTGAGCACGACCTTGGCGACCGCGTCGCGCTTCAGCACGATGACCAGGCGCTGACCGGTACGACCCGAGGTCTCGTCGCGGATGTCGGCGACGCCGGCGAGACGGCCGTCCTTGACGAGTTCGGCGATCTTGATCGCCAGGTTGTCCGGGTTGACCTGGTACGGCAGCTCGGTGACGACCAGGCAGGTGCGGCCCTGGATCTCCTCGACGCTGACGACGGCGCGCATCGTGATCGACCCGCGACCGGTCCGGTAGGCGTCGACGATCCCGCGGGTGCCGAGGATCTGCGCGCCGGTCGGGAAGTCCGGGCCCTTGATGCGCTGCATCAGCGCTTCGAGCAGCTCTTCACGCGTGGCGTCGGGGTGCTCGAGCGCCCAGACCGCACCGGAAGCGACCTCGCGGAGGTTGTGCGGCGGGATGTTCGTGGCCATGCCGACCGCGATGCCGACGGAGCCGTTGACGAGCAGGTTCGGGAACCGGGCCGGCAGGATCGACGGCTCCTGGGTGCGACCGTCGTAGTTGTCCTGGAAGTCGACGGTCTCTTCCTCGATGTCCCGCACCATCTCGAGGGCGAGCGGGGCCATCTTGGTCTCGGTGTACCGCGGGGCCGCGGCGCCGTCGTTGCCGGGCGAACCGAAGTTGCCCTGGCCGAGCGCGAGCGGGTACCGCAGCGACCACGGCTGCACGAGGCGGACCAGCGCGTCGTAGATCGCGCTGTCACCGTGCGGGTGGAACTGCCCCATCACGTCGCCGACCACGCGCGAGCACTTCGAGAAGGCCCGGTCCGGACGGTAGCCACCGTCGTACATCGCGTAGATCACGCGGCGGTGCACCGGCTTGAGGCCGTCGCGGACCTCCGGCAGGGCACGACCGACGATGACGGACATCGCGTAGTCGAGGTACGAGCGCTGCATCTCGAGCTGCAGGTCGACCTGCGAGATGCGGTCACCGGAGACGACGATGTCCCCGCTGTCGCCGTGCACGATCTCGGGCTCGTCGGCGCCGTTCTCGTTGTCGTCAGCCATGTGCTTGCGTTGCCTTCCTTGACAGCCTGGAGGCTCGTCGTCCGTTGGTCGCGCCGGGCGCGACCACGAGGGGTCGGGTCGGGTCGACGCGGCTCACGCCGCGCCTCCCGGCCTAGATGTCCAAGAAGCGGACGTCCTTCGCGTTCTGCTGGATGAACTGGCGACGGGCGTCGACGTCCTCACCCATGAGCGTGGCGAACACGCTGTCCACCGCGGCGGCGTCCTCGAGCGTGACCTGCAGGAGCGTCCGGGTGTCCGGGTTCATCGTGGTGTCCCACAGCTCCTTGTAGTCCATCTCGCCGAGGCCCTTGTAGCGCTGGATCCCGTTGTCCTTCGGGATGCGCTTGCCCGCGGCGATGCCGGCCTGCAGCATGGCGTCGCGCTCCCGGTCGCTGAACACGTACTGGTCGGCCGCGTTCGTCCACTTCAGGCGGTACAGCGGCGGCTGCGCGAGGTACACGTAGCCGCGCTCGATCAGCGGACGCATGTAGCGGAACAGCAGCGTCAGCAGCAGCGTCGTGATGTGCTGGCCGTCGACGTCGGCATCGGCCATCAGCACGATCTTGTGGTACCGGGCCTTGTCCGGGTCGAAGTCCTCGCCGATGCCGGCGCCGAACGCCGTGATCATCGACTGGATCTCCTGGTTGGCGAGGGCGCGGTCGAGCCGGGCCTTCTCGACGTTCAGGATCTTGCCGCGCAACGGCAGGATCGCCTGCGTCATCGGGTTGCGGCCCTGCACGGCGGAACCACCGGCGGAGTCGCCCTCCACCATGAAGATCTCCGACAGGGTCGGGTCCTTCGACTGGCAGTCCTTGAGCTTGCCGGGCATGCCGCCCGACTCGAGCAGGCCCTTGCGTCGCGTGGTCTCGCGCGCCTTGCGGGCGGCGAGGCGCGCCTGCGAGGCCTGGATCGCCTTGCGCACGACGTCGCGCGCCTGCGTCGGGTTGCTCTCGAACCAGTGCGTGAGCTCGGCACCGACGACGCGCTGCACGAAGCCCTTCGCTTCGGTGTTGCCGAGCTTGGTCTTCGTCTGGCCCTCGAACTGCGGTTCGCCGAGCTTGATGGAGATGACGGCGGTGAGCCCTTCGCGGATGTCGTCACCCGTGAGGTTGTCGTCCTTCTCCTTGATGATCTTCGCTTCGCGGGCGTACTTGTTCACCAGGTACGTCAGTGCGGAGCGGAAGCCCTCTTCGTGGGTGCCGCCCTCGTGCGTGTTGATCGTGTTCGCGAAGGTGTGGACGCTCTCCTGGTAGGAGGTGTTCCACTGCATCGCGACCTCGAGCGCGATCTTGCGCTCCGGGTCCTCGGACTCGAAGCCGATGACGTCCGGGTGGACCAGGTCGGCCTTCTTCTGGGCGTTGAGGTACTCGACGTAGTCGGCGAGACCGCGCTCGTAGCGGAAGGAGTCCTTGCGGGCCTCTTCACCCTCGGCCGGGGTGCGCTCGTCGACGAGGGTGATGCGCAGGCCCTTGTTGAGGAAGGCCATCTGCTGGAAGCGGGTGCGCAGCGTCTCGTAGTCGAACTCGACCGACTCGAAGATCTCGGCGTTCGGCCAGAAGGTGATCGTGGTGCCGGTCTCGTCGGACGCTTCGTCCTGGGACAGCGGCGACACCGGGACACCGTCGGTGTAGCTCTGGCGCCAGACGTGTCCCTGACGACGGACCTCGACGTCGAGTTCGCTCGAGAGCGCGTTCACGACGGAGGAACCGACACCGTGCAGACCACCGGAGACCGCGTACCCGCCACCGCCGAACTTGCCGCCGGCGTGCAGGACGGTCAGGACGAGCTCGACCGTCGAGATGCCCTCGTTGGGGTGGATGTCCACGGGGATGCCACGGCCGTTGTCGATCACGCGGACGCCGCCGTCTTCACGGATGGTGACGTTGATCGTGTCGCAGTACCCGGCCAGGGCCTCGTCGACGGAGTTGTCGACGATCTCCTGCACCAGGTGGTGGAGACCACGTGGGCCCGTGGACCCGATGTACATGCCCGGGCGCTTGCGGACGGCTTCGAGGCCCTCGAGCACCTGGATCTGGTCTGCGCCGTACGATGGTTCGCTCTGCGGGGCCTGCTCCTGCGGCTGGGCCTCGTCACTCTGCGGGTCTCGCTGGTCGTCGTCAGATTCAGATGTCATGTCGGGAGTGCTCCTGCCTGCGCGCGGAACGCCCGCACACTGCACTCCCCAGTCTACCGCAGCGAGGCCCGGGTCCGGGGGCCGTACGCCCCACAGAGCGACGAATCTCAGACGGATGGATGATTTCGTCTGGTCAACCGTAGGTATCGCGAGGGCCGCGCCCCTGGACCGACCTGAGGCCGCGTTTCCATGTGGGGGCGTCCGGCCCGGAAACCCGGATCGACTCGACCCCTGCTGCCGGGTACCGCTGGGCGATGGTCGTCGTGACCGTCCCGCGCATGAGTCGCAGCTGCGTCGCCCAGGCCGTCGAGTCGCACCGGATGACCAGTGCGCCGTCCTCGATCGTCACCGGGGTGGAGTGCTTCGCGAGTTCGTCGCCGACCACGCTCGGCCAGTCCACGAACAGCTCCGAGCGTGCCAGCGGCTCGGTCCAGCCCAGCTCGGCGGTGAGGGCACCCATCACGTCGCCGAGTCCGGTGGGCTCACGTCCCTTGCCGTAGGGCACCGAGTCCGGGTCCTGGCCGGCGGCTCGGCGTCGGCGCGCGTCGAGGCCGCGCTTCGACGGGTCGCCGAAGACCGCCTTGAAGTGCTGGTAGACCCGCGACGGTTCGGCGGGCTTCCGGGGCGCGGGCATCAGGACGCCGCCGGGGTGGCGTCCGGACGGGAGGCCCGGTCAGCGTCCGCCTCGTCGCTCACGATCGCGCCGGCTTCGATCCGCACGGTGTGGGCGGCGAGCTGGCCCGGGACGTCGCCGTGCACCGCCGCGGTGATGAGCACCTGCTCGTAGTCCGCGACCGCTCCCGCCAGGCGTTCCCGGCGGGATTCGTCGAGTTCGGCGAACACGTCGTCGAGGATGATGATCGGGTCGCCGAGCGCCGACTCCGCGCGGAGGATCGTCGCCGATGCCAGCTGCACCGCGAGCGCGAAGGACCAGGACTCGCCGTGACTGGCGTACCCCCGGGCCGGTAACCCGTTGAGCTCGAAGAGGACGTCATCGCGGTGCGGGCCGGTCAGGGTCAGGCCGCGGTCGAGTTCGTCGCGACGACGACGCTCGAGGGCCGCGCGGAACGCGTCGGCGGCGGCCGCGATCGAGACCGGCTCCTCCGGGGTCCCGAGCACCGGGTCGGTGGCGGCCGCGTCCTCCGGATCGGCTCCACGGACACTGAGCACGCCGGCGATCGACGCCTGGTGCCGTTCGCCGGCGACGGTCGCGTACGACTCGGCCACGAACGGGGCGAGGCGCCGGGTGAGGTGGTCGCGGGCTGCGATGATCTCGGCACCGAACTCGACGAGCCGGTCGTCCCAGACGTCGAGCGTCGAGAGCGCCCCGGCTTTCGCTCCGGTCGCCCGCGCCGACTTCAGCAGGGTGTTCCGTTGCCGGAGCGTCCGGTCGTAGTCGGCCAGGACGCCCTGCATCCGCGGCGCGATCTGGACCAGGAGCTCGTCGATCATCCGACGGCGGCCGGACGGTTCGCCCCGGACGAGGGCGAGGTCCTCCGGTGCGAAGAGCACGCTCGTGCAGTAGCGCGGGAGCTCGCGGGGCTTGATCGCCGAGCGATTCACCTGCGCGCGGTTCGAGCCGGTCCGGTTGATCTGCACCTCGGCGAGGATGCTCCGGTCTTCATGCGCCAGTCGGGCCCGGACGATCGCAGAGTCGCACCCCTGCCGGACGAGGGCGGCGTCGGTCGGCACCCGGTGCGACCCGAGGGTCGACAGGTACGCGATGGACTCGACGAGGTTGGTCTTGCCCTGGCCGTTGCGGCCGACGAACAGGTTCGGCCCGCGTGCGAAGTCGACGTCCGCCTCCCGGTAGTTCCGGAAGTCGGAGAGCTGGAGATGGTCGACGTGCACGCGGGCCGAGACGGGTCGAGGGGGTTACCTCGACCGACTACGCCTTCTTGACGGCGTGGCCGCCGAACTGGTTGCGAAGTGCCGCGACGGCCTTCATCGTCGGGGACGCGCTGCCCTGACGCGAGACGAAGCGCGCGAACATGGCGGCGGAGAGCGCCGGCATCGGCACCGCGAGCTCGATGCCCTCTTCGAGGGTCCACCGACCCTCGCCGGAGTCGTCGACGTAGCCCTCGAGCGCGTCGAGCTTCGGGTCCTCGTTGATCGCGAGGACGAGGAGGTCGAGCAGCCAGGAGCGCACGACGGTGCCGCGCTGCCATCCGGCGAAGACGGCGGGGACGTCCGTGATGATGTCCTTCGCCTCGAGGAGCTCGTAGCCCTCGCCGTACGCCTGCATGATCGCGTACTCGATGCCGTTGTGGACCATCTTCGCGTAGTGGCCCGCGCCGATGCCGCCGGCGTGCGAGAAGCCCTCTTCGCGCGGGCCCTCGGGACGGAGTGCGTCGAAGACGGGCATGGCGCGCTCGACGTCGGCCGCGTCGCCGCCGGCCATCATGCCGTAGCCGTTGTCCTTGCCCCAGACACCGCCCGAGACGCCGACGTCCATGTAGCGGATGCCCTTGGCGTCCAGCTGCTTGGCGTGGATCTCGTCGTCGAGCCACTTCGAGTTGCCGCCGTCGATGACGAGGTCGCCCGGCTCGAGGACCTCGGCGAGGTCGGTGATGACGTCGTCGGTGATCTTCCCGTGCGGGACCATGACCCAGACCAGACGCGGGCCGGAGAGGGCCTTGGCGAGTGCGCCGAGGTCGGGGACGTCCGAGACGGCGGGGTTGGCGTCGTACCCGACGACGTCGATCCCTGCGTTGCGCAGACGCGCACGCATGTTGTTGCCCATCTTCCCGAGGCCGACAAGACCGATCTGCATGATTTCCTCTTCTTCGTCGATGTCGCGCTGGTGCTGGTTTCCACCCGCCAGCGCTGGATGTCTGTTGCGCTCAGCGCAGCAGCAGGTTGGGCTGCAGCAGGTACCGGTATCCGTCCGTGGCCGGTTCCTCTCGCGAGGACTGTCCGGTGATCAACACCGGGCCCGGCTTGTTCGGGTTCTCCGTCTTGGTGAAGGAGATCCGGACGAACTCGGAGTGCACTGCATTCAACCCGTCCAGGAGGAAGGCCGGTTTCAGGGAGACAACCGTTTCCTCACCGGTCAGCAACGCATCGATCGACTCTGACGCCTGCGCTTGTTCGGAACCGATCGCCTCGAGCGTGAGCCCGTCGACCGTGAAGGAGAACCGGAGTGCGGCTTCGCGCTCCAGGACGAGGGAGACCCGTCGGACGGCTTCGACCAGTTCCGCGGTGTTGATGACCGCGTGGTCCTGGACCGCCTCGGGGAAGAGCCGGCGGACCGGCGGGTAGTTGCCCTTGATGAGCAGCGACGTCACGGTCTTGTCGTCGGCGTGGAACGCGATGAGCTCGCGGTCCGAGCCGCCGCTGATCGAGACCGAGACGGTCGTGGCCGACCCGAAGGTGCGGCCGACTTCCTGCAGGGTGCGGGCCGGGACGAGGGCGTGGAGGGTCGTGGCTGCGTCGCCGTCGTCGCCGGCGCGGCCCGAGTCCCACTGGATCGTGCGAACGGCGACGCGGTAGCGGTCCGTGGCGATGAGCGAGACGTCGTGCTCGCCGACCTCGAGCTGGACGCCGGTGATGACCGGGGTGACGTCGTCACGGCTGGCGGCGACGGCCACCTGCGAGACGGCTTCGGAGAACGAGTCGCCCGGGATGACGCCGGTCTGCGGACCGATCTCGGGGAGGGTCGGGTACTCCTCGACGGGCATCGACAGCAGCGTGAAGTGCGCCGAGCCGCAGGTGACCGTGATGCGGGAGTCTTCGGTCGAGAAGCTCACCGGGGCGTTCGGCAGTCGGCTCGCGATGTCGTTGAGGAGCCGGCCGGAGACGAGCACCGTGCCCGGGTCGTCGATCTGCGCGGCGATCGAGGTCTGTGCCGAGACCTCGTAGTCGAACGACGACAGCGTCAGACGATCGCCGTCGGCGTGGATCAACACACCGGACAGGATCGGGAGGGTCGTGCGCTGAGGGAGGAGCTTCACCGCGAAGGAGACGGCTTCGGAGAAGACGTCCCGGTTGACCTCGAACTTCACGGCGTGGACCCCTGTCGATCGGTTGACTGCCCGGCGGCCCCCATTGTGGCACAGCGGCGGCAGACCACCGATCCGTGCCATTCGCCGTCCCCAGAGGTTGGCCCAGGGAGAAGGAGAGAGAAGAGAGGAGTAATGGTCTTAACGCCTGTGCACACTGTGGACAACTCTGGGGATGCCGCTCCCCGACTGGGAACTACAACCGTGTGACTTGTTGGTGGCGTGTGAGCGACCTCTGGATGAGCAAAGTTCATCTATCCACTTCTCTCCCCAGTTTCCACAGGCACCCCTCCAGCTGTGTACAAGCGGGCGGCGTGTCCTCCACAGTTATCCACAGGCTTTCCACACTGTGGGGAATCCGCCGCATGGAACCGTCTCAGATGGTGGACGCGCGCAGAAGGAGGCCGATCCCGGGTGTGGGACGGGCCTCCTGGACGGGGGGTGGCGGGCTGGTGCGCGCTACCGGTACCGACGGTCCTGCTTGATCCGGCTGGTCAGTTCGGTGACCTGGTTGTAGATCGAGCGACGCTCCTTCATGAGCTCCGCGATCTTCTTGTTGGCGTACATCACTGTCGTGTGGTCGCGGTTGCCGAACAGCTGACCGATCTTCGGCAGCGACAGGCTCGTGAGCTCCCGGCACAGGTACATCGCGATCTGGCGAGCCGTGGCGATCGCCTGCGACCGGGACGAGCCGTAGAGGTCGTCGACCGAGAGCTTGAAGTACTCCGCGGTGTGGTTGATGATGTCCGTCGGCGCGATGACGTTGTCCTCGTCAAGCGTGATCAGGTCCTTGAGGACCGTCTGCACCAGCGCCATGTCGACGGCCGTCCGGTTGAGGCTCGCGAACGCGGTCACCCGGATCAGGGTGCCCTCGAGCTCGCGGATGTTGCTCGACACCTTGGACGCGATGAACTCCATGATGTCGTCCGGCACCTGCAGGTGGTCGGACTGCGCCTTCTTGCGGAGGATCGCGATGCGCGTCTCGAGGTCGGGCGCCTGGACGTCCGTGATGAGACCCCACTCGAAGCGGCTGCGCATCCGGTCCTCGAACCCGGTCAGGTGCTTCGGCGCGACGTCCGAGGTGATGACGACCTGCTTGTTGTGGTCGTGCAGCGTGTTGAACGTGTGGAAGAACGCCTCTTGCGTGGAGTCCTTGCCCTGCAGGAACTGGATGTCGTCGATCAGCAGGATGTCGATGTCGCGGTACCGCTGCTGGAACTGGTTCGACCGGTTGTTCGCGATCGAGTTGATGAAGTCGTTCGTGAACTCCTCACTCGACACGTAGCGGACGCGGATCCCCGGGTAGAGGCTCTCGGCGTAGTGCCCGATGGCGTGGAGCAGGTGCGTCTTGCCGAGGCCCGAGTCGCCGTAGATGAAGAGCGGGTTGTACGCCTTCGCCGGCGCCTCGGCCACCGCGACCGCCGCCGCGTGGGCGAACCGGTTGGAGGCACCGATGACGAAGTTGTCGAAGTTGTACTTCGGGTTGAGCCGGGATTCCGGACGGCCACCGGTGCCGGGCGAGTCCACCGGGCTCGGGACGAACGGCGCCTCGATGTACTGGCGCGGTGCGGCGGTCTGCGGCACGTGCTCCTGCACCGGCTCGGCGTAGGAGGGCACGGCGACGGCGTCGACCCGCGGCTCGGAGGCCATGTCGGGGTTCACGGTGATCGCGAAGTTGGCGACCGAGTCGTCCCCGATGCGCGCGACGGCCTCGGTGATGGGCACCCGGATGCGCTGCTCGAGCATCCCGCGGGTCAGGTCGTTCGGGACCTCGAGGTAGAGCGTCCCGGCGAGGACGCCCTTCGGCTCGACGAGGTTCAGGAACCCGTGCAGCTGCGGCGTGATCCGGTCGTCGTCGGCGAGGATCCCGAGCACTGACGACCAGAGGTCCTGGACGGGGTCGGCCGGCATCGTCATGGCGTGCTCGTCTCCTGGTCTCACTGCTCGGGTGCGTCACTCTGCGGGCGCAGAAGGTCCGGGTTCGGTACGAGCCACGCCGGGGCCGACCCGCGCCTCCTGGATGGCCGGAGGCGATCGGCACGGTGTTCTGGGCGCCGTTCCCCGTCGAGCTTCCCACAGGGTTGTCCACAGTCTGCTCCACGGCCGCGCGGACCGTGGTCGAGGGGGTACTCCCCCGTACTACCGGGCTTCCGGCGGTGCGGTGACACAACTGTAAAGGACCGGAGCGCGTGGTACCCAACGGAAGTTCTCCCCAGTGTGGAGAATCGGGAGGCCGTGGTCACCACGGCCGCGCGGGTCCAGGGGTGTTTGACCTGGCAGCCCTCGTCACGTACCGTTGTCCAGTTGACTGCGGCCGTTCGGTCGCGCCTTCCGTGTCAACCAACGCATACGTGACGGCTCGCCGCGAGCAGCCGTGTGGAGATCATCATGAGCAAGCGCACCTTCCAGCCGAACAACCGCCGCCGCGCCAAGAAGCACGGCTTCCGTGCCCGCATGCGCACCCGCGCCGGCCGCGCCATCCTCGCCGCACGCCGCGGCAAGGGGCGCACCGAGCTCTCCGCCTGATCCGCGGGGGTCTTCGTCGTGTTGGCCCGAGCCAACCGCATCGTCCGAGGCGACGACTACCGGATGGTCGTGCGTCGTGGTCGCAGAAGCGCCACGGCACACGCCGTCGTGTCGGTGGTCCGTCGCCTCGATGACGATCCTGGTCCCACCAGGTTCGGGTTCATCGTGGCGAAGACCGTCGGGAACGCGGTGACGCGCAACCTCGTGCGTCGCCGTCTGAAGGCGATCGCGCATGGGGTCCTCCCGAGCGCGCCGCTCGGGTACGACGTGGTGGTGCGTGCACTGCCAGCCGCCGCGCAGGCCGCATGGCCTACCCTGCTCGAAGACATCACGCGCTCCTTCGCGCGCGGTGTGGAGAAGGCAGCATGAACCGGTTCCTCTGGGTCGTCGCGTTGCTCCCACGCAACGCGTGCGTCGTGGTGCTCCGGGCCTACCGTGCGGTGATCTCACCGCTCTACGGCAACGTCTGTCGGTACCACCCCTCGTGCTCGCGCTACGCGCTCGAGGCGATCCAGCAGTACGGCGTGGTCCGCGGATCGGCGATGGGCGCTTGGCGCATCGCTCGGTGCAACCCGTGGGCAGCCGGCGGGATCGACGACGTCAGGGAACGTCGCCGCCCCTTCACCGTCAGTCGGTTCGGGTTCGTCCTCGCGCCGATCCCGCAGCAACAGCAGACCTCGGCCGGCACGGTCCGTCCGGTGCTGCTCCCCCAGCGCACTCGAAAGGCGTGACCGTCCCCATGGACCTCATCGGTACGATCCTCTGGCCACTCAAATGGGTGGTGTCCGCGATCCTGGTCGGCTTCCACTGGGTCTTCGAGAACCTCGGGATGGACCCCTCTGCGGGTATCACGTGGGTGCTGTCGATCATCTTCCTGACCTTCGTGGTCCGGGCCGCGCTGATCCCCATCTTCGTGCGACAGATCAAGTCGCAGCGACGGATGCTGGAGGTCGCGCCCCAGCTGAAGAAGATCCAGGACAAGTACAAGGGCAAGAAGGACCAGTTCTCGCGCGAGGCCATGTCACGCGAGACCATGGCGCTGTACAAGGAGACCGGGACGAACCCGCTGAGCTCCTGCCTGCCGCTGCTCATCCAGATGCCGATCTTCTTCTCGCTGTACTCGGTGCTGCACGAGGCGCAGATCAACAAGACGGGCATCGGCCTGCTCACCGGCGACCTCGCCAAGTCGTTCGGCAACGCATCGCTCTTCGGAGCCCCCCTGCACGAGACGTTCACGAACGCGTCCGGCTGGGAAGTCCGCATCATCGCGGGCATCATGATCGTCGTGATGACCGCCTCGCAGTTCATCACCCAGCTGCAACTCGTCGCCAAGAACATGTCGCCGGAGACCAAGGAGTCTCCGATGTACCGCCAGCAGAAGATGATGCTGTACGTGCTTCCCCTGGTCTTCGTGATCTCGGGTCTGTCGTTCCCCCTCGGCGTCATGTTCTACTGGCTGGCCTCCAACCTCTGGACGATGGCGCAGCAGTACTTCGTCATCCGCAGCATGCCGACGCCGGGCTCCGAGGCAGCCCTCGCCCGTGAGGTCCGTCTCGCCAAGAAGGCCCAGCGCCGCGGAACCCCCGCGACGACCGGTGTCCTCACTGAGGCCGGGACCGGTGCCTCCATGGCCGAGGTCGAAGCACGTGTGAACAACCAGCGCCAGCAGCCGGTCGGCAAGTCGCGCGCCAAGAAGAACGGGAAGACCAAGTGAGCGAGCAGGACACCGCTGCGGTCGTCGACACGACGGACGACGAGCAGCACCTCGCCCCCACCGACGCGACGGTCGACGGCGATGACGTGGACGGTGACGACGAGAGCCGCGACGAAGCGGACATCGCTGCCGACTACATCGAAGAGCTGCTCGACATCTGCGACCTCGACGGAGACATCGAGATCGAGGAGCGCGCCGGACGCGTCTACCTGACCGTCACGGACGACGGAGCCGCCCTGCGCGTGCTCGCGAAGCCGGACACGGTCACGGCCCTCCAGGAGCTGGCTCGCATCGCGGTGCAGGCCGAGACCGGAGAGTTCAGCCGACTCATCCTGGACATCGGTGGATCCCGCGACGCCCGTGCGACGGAACTGCAGCGGTTGGTCGACACCGCCGTCGAACGCATCGAAGCCGGTTCGACGACGGCAGCACTGCCCCCGATGTCGTCCTACGAGCGCAAGCTCGTGCACGACCTGGTCGCCGAGAAGGGCTTCCACTCGGAGTCCGAGGGTGAGGGCCGCGACCGTCACACCGTCATCACGCGATGACGGACGCCCACGTCACGGCCGGTTCGGAGCCTCCTGTCCTGGAGGCCGAGCCGGCCGTCGCCGCGTCGCTCTTCGGTGACCAGATCGACGGTGCCCGGTCGTTCGCCGACGAGCTCGCCCGCCGCGGGGAGGAGCTCGGGCTGATCGGCCCACTCGAGCTCCCGCGGTTGTGGACCCGACACATCCTCAACTCTGCGCTCGTGGCACCGCTGCTCCACGCCGGAGCTTCTGTCGGTGACGTCGGGTCCGGAGCTGGCCTGCCGGGCCTGGTCTTGGCGATCGCGCGACCGGACGTCTCCATGACGCTGATCGAGCCGATGGAGCGTCGGACCGACTGGCTCCGTGCCGAGGCTGACCGCCTCGAGCTCGAAAACGTCACGGTCCTTCGAGCCCGCGCGGAGGACGCTGCAGACGCACTCGTGCTCGACCAGGTGACCGCGCGTGCAGTGAGTGCGCTCTCGAAACTCATACCGCTGACGGTGCCCCTCGTCCGGTCCGGTGGGCAGCTCATCCTCATGAAGGGTGCGCGCGTCGACGACGAGGTCGCAGCCGCGCGCAAGGTCATCCTCCGCAACCGTCTGGAAGACGTCGAGGTCCTCGAGCTCGGAGTCGGAGTGGTCGAGGAGACCACGCGCGTCTTCCGGGCTACAGTTGACTGACGCCACCGATCCGGTCTGATCGGGTTCCGTCGTAGCGTGTTCCCACGGCTGCACAACGGAGCGCGTCGAGGGGCGACGGCCGTGCCGACCGCCCGATGTTCCACGTGAAACACAGACCGGGGAAGAGGCACTCGTTGAGTTCGTCCACTGACTACGACGCGTCGACACCCCTCGCGCGCGAGATCGCCGACCTCAATCGACGCCGGCGCGCGATCGCGACGCAGCAGTTCCCGCTGCCGGAGAAGACCCGAGTCTTCACGGTGTCGAACCAGAAGGGTGGCGTCGGCAAGACCACCACCACGGTGAACCTCGCCGCTGCCCTGGCGCACGGTGGGGCGCGCGTCCTGGTGATCGACCTCGATCCGCAGGGCAATGCGTCCACCGCGCTCGGTATCGACCACCAGGCGGAGGTTGCCAGCATCTACGACGTCATCGTCGACGAAGCCCCGATGGCGGACACCGTGCAGCGCTCCCCCGAATCCGAGACGCTTTGGTGCGTGCCGGCGACCATCCATCTGGCAGGCGCCGAGATCGAGCTGGTCTCGCTCGTGGCCCGCGAGCAGCGTCTCCGCACCGCGCTCGACGAGTACCTCGCTTCCGTCGAGGAACCGTTCCACTACGTCTTCATCGACTGCCCGCCGTCGCTCGGCCTGCTGACGATCAACGCCTTCGTCGCGGCCAAGGAAGTCCTCATCCCGATCCAGTGCGAGTACTACGCGCTCGAGGGTCTCAGCCAGCTGCTGCGGAACATCGAGCTCATCGAGCGGCACCTCAACCCGCACCTGGCCGTGTCGACGATCCTGCTGACCATGTACGACGGGCGGACCAACCTGGCGAACCAGGTCGCCAACGAGGTCCGGACCCACTTCGGCGACCAGGTGCTGCAGGCGATGATCCCGAGGTCGGTCCGGGTCAGTGAAGCGCCCAGCTACGGGCAGAGTGTGGTGTCGTACGACGTCAACTCCACCGGCTCGCTCTCCTACCTGGAGGCCGCGGCCGAGATCGCAGAACGAGGAGCAAAGGCCTGATGGCACCCAAGCGGACCGGACTCGGGCGTGGCATCGGCGCGCTGATCCCCACCACAAACGAGCAGCAGGAGCGGCCCGTCGACGTCTTCTTCCCGTCGGGTGGGACCTCGGCGTCGGAGGCGACCGGTGGCGGCACGGCAGAAGAGCTGCTGGCCGTTCCGGGTGCACGGCTGGCGAACCTCAACCCGCTCGACATCGTGCCGAACGCCCAGCAGCCGCGGAAGGAGTTCCGCGAGGAAGAGCTGCAGGAGCTCGTGCACTCCATCCGTGAGATCGGTCTGCTGCAGCCGATCGTGGTGCGACCCATCGCTGGTGCTGCCGGGACTGCGCCGCAGTACGAGCTCATCATGGGTGAGCGACGACTCCGCGCCACGAAGGAACTCGGGCTCGCGACGATCCCGGCGATCGTGAAGGAGACGCCTGACGACGCGATGCTCCGGGACGCGCTCCTGGAGAACCTGCACCGCGCCCAGCTGAACCCGCTGGAAGAGGCGTCGGCGTACCAGCAGCTCCTCGCCGACTTCGGTATCACGCAGGAGCAGCTCGGGCAGCGGATCGGTCGGTCGCGTCCGCAGATCACGAACACCATCCGGCTGCTTCGGCTGCCCTCCCCCGTTCAGCGTCGCGTCGCCGCGGGTGTCCTCTCTGCAGGGCATGCTCGCGCGATCCTCGCGGCCCCGGACGCCGAGGCGATGGAGTACCTGGCGGAGAAGATCGTCAACGAAGACCTCTCCGTTCGCGCTGCCGAAGCGATTGCGCAACAGCTCTCCACGAAGACGCCCGCCAAGACTCCGGCGGCTCCGTCGAAGCGCCAGGTCCACTTCAACGACATGGCCGAACGCCTTGGGGATCGGTTGAACACCCGGGTGAAGATCGCCGTCGGTGCCCGCAAGGGTTCGGTCACCATCGACTTCGCCAATCCCGACGATCTGTCCCGGATCCTCGGGGAACTCGGCATCCAGGACGTCGCTGGCTGAGGCTCGTTCGGCACGAGCGCTGTGCGCCCGTCTGAGCGCTCGAGATCGCGCAGGTGGGTACTGACGCCACCCTGCCGGTCCCGGGGGCCTCTGGGGGCATCAGAAGCGCTTCCTGGGTCCCTCTCGGCCGTCTAGGCGGGGTCCATTGGCTCGCCTCCGGTCCGAGGACTCAGCGCCCGGCGCTGTCTCGGCAGTCGGGCGTCCGAATCGTCATGCTCGTAAGCCTTCGGCGTTCGGCGGGCTGCAACCGGTGGCCCGGTTTTTCTCCTTGCAGCTCTGCCCTCGGCAGCGTCGCTGATTTGCTTCCCGGAGCATCGGTGCACAGACGGACAGTTCGCGATGTTCCACGTGGAACATCGACTCGAACGCGGGAGGTAGCGGTCGCACCCCGGTCGGGCGCGCTCACCGTAGGAAGAGAACTGTCTTCCACCGTGCCACGTCGGTGCTTGCCGGGTCTTGGGCGGACAGGTTTGGTGGTGGGGCCATCCCTTCGGTGAGGGGAGGTTCTGTCGCGGCGGACCGTGCCAGGAAGCTCGCATCGTCAGGGTCCTCCGTGGCTTGACCGCCTTTAGGCTTCTCCGCGTTGCCGAGTCTGCTTGACGATGTTCCACGTGAAACCACAAGGGATCTGTCACCTCCCGCGGTGCCGTCCTGAGGGAGAACGTTCGCGTGATCTTGCCTATCGGCTACCGGCTGTCCGGTGATGATGCAGCGGCGCGCAAGTGGCGGTGACGGTTCACGACGGGAGCTTGTGATCCTGCGCTGGTGCGCTGGTGCGGTCGGCTACTTGGGCATTCGTGGGCTCGGGTGCTTGGGCTTTCGTGGGCTCGTGGTCCGGCGGCAGAGTGACCGAATGCCCAGGGGCTCGCGGGATCAATCAACAGCGTCCCTCAGTGCCGTGCTCGCTGAAGGGCCGCGGTCCCGCGTCCCCGCGATCCCGCGATCCCTCGTTCCCGCGTGGCCCCGTGGCCGCGTGCTCGCGTGCAGGCCTACCCGCTTGGCGTCGTTCCCGCGTGAACGTGTGCCCGCGTGACCGGTCCGGTTGCCCGTGTACGAGAGCACTGAGCACTGAACGCTGAGCTCTGAACTCTGAGCTCTGAGCTCTGAGCTCTGAGCTCTGAGCCCGGCGCCCTGAGCGCCGATTGCCCGACTAACCCAACGCCCGGCAGCCCGAGTACCCGGTTGCCCGTTCCTCCGGTCCCCCGTTTCCCCGGTTGCCCGGTCGTCCGCGGCCCCGTTTCCCCCGTTGCTCGTTCCTGCGGGTTGCCCGTTCCTCCGGTCCCCCGTTTCCCCGGTTGCCCGGTCGTCCAAGGCCCCGTTTCCCCGGTTGCCCGGTCGTTCGATCGCCCGATTGCCTGAGTCACCGAGCGCCCCGGTCCCCCAGTCGACGAGCTCCCTGGCCCTCAGTCCCCGAGATGCCGAGTTCCCGAGCGGACTATTTGCTGCGTGGTTGCGGCTGCGTGTCCAGGTGCTGGAGCGGCAGCGCGACGATCAGGCGACAGGTACCGGCGCCGGGCCGCGCTGCATCGCTACCCGAACTCTCGGATCTGTATTGTGCGCGCAGCCCTCGCGGCATCACCGAGATTTGACCGCGTCGGTTTCCGGCAGCCGCACTGTCGGCGCGTCACAGGCGTTCTACTGGGACAGCACGAGATGCCACTGGCCCGGGGCCCGTCGAAACGGAACGATGAGACCCGCGGCGCCGACCTCGAGAGAGCGCTCCCGCACGGCCCACGAACGCGGAGACCGACCGGCAGCGACGTCGTCCTGCCACGGAGCGACCGCGTCAGCCAGGTCGATGCCGATCGCTCGCAGTACCTCGGTATCGCGCAGATCGATGACCGCCTGCGCCTCGACCTCAACCCGGACGACGTCGATTCGTTCTGCCCGTGCCGCGCGGTGCGCGATCATCGCAGCGTCGACCCCGGCGATCGCCGAGCTCAAGGAGAGCGCGGGCTCGTGTGCCCGCGAGTGGCGGCCGGCTGAACGTGATCCGGTGAGGGCGAGCTCGCGGAAGGCAGGGTCGACGGTTCTGAAGAACGAGCCGCGGATCGTGGGCGTGAAGATCCAGTCGGTGTCTGCCACATGCTCAGGATGCCACCGGGAGGCCCCTCCAGCGTCGGGTAGCGACCCATCAGCGATTCAGTAACGGGCCAGCGACGATGTTCCACGTGGAACAATCCACGAGGTCAACCAGGAGCGCGCCACCATCCGGCAGTGGCGGCACCCGACTGGCTACCGACCTCAGGCCGAGTGGTCGCGGATTGCCTGCTCCGCCAGCTCGGCGTAGGTCCACCCGAGATCGAAGCCCGACGCGGAGAGCGCCTGCGGCACAAGCGACGTCTCGGTGAGCCCCGGCAGCACATTCGCTTCGAGGAACCACGGCGTCCCGGCTCCGTCGATGATGATGTCCACGCGAGACACGTGCCGCAGCCCGAGGGCCCGGTGCGCCAGGATCGCAGCAGCAGAGGCAGCCTGTGACTGCTCCTCGCTGAGCCGGGCGGGGGTGAAGAACGTCGTCTCCCCCGCGTTGTACCGCGCCTCGTACCCGTAGAACCCGTTCCGCGGCACGATCTCGACCGGCGACAGTGCCAGTGGGCCGTCCCCGGTGTCGATGATGCCGACCGCAATCTCGGTCCCTCGGATCAGCTGCTCGACGACCGCGTCCTCGCAGTACGTGTAGGCCGCGACCATCGCGCGCGGCAGGTCGTCGACGTTCTCGACGAGGGTGACACCCTGAGCGCTCCCACCGCGCGCTGGCTTCACCGCGAGCGGCACCGGGTGCTCGGAGGCGATGGCCTGCAGGACACCGACGGCACCGAGTTCGCGGAAGACGTCGTGGGACAGCGTGATCGAGCGCGGTGTCCGGACGCCCGCCCGGGACACGAGCGCAGAGGCGGTGGGCTTGTCCCATGCCAGGCGCGCCGACGTCGAGCGTGAGCCGACGTACGGGATGTCGAGGGCCTCCAGGATGCCCCGGAGCGCGCCGTCTTCGCCGGAGGCGCCGTGCAGGGCCGGCCAGACGACGTCCGGTCGGTCCGCTGCGAGTGCGGGCAACAGGGAGGCGTCGGCGTCGCGGAGGTCGACCTGCCACCCGTACCCGGTCAACGAGTCCGCGACTCGACGACCGGAGCGCAACGAGATGTCCCGTTCGTGGGAGATCCCGCCGGCGACGACGACGACGTGACGGCGGGCGAACTCAGCCATGGGCGGGATCCTCTACGGACGGGGTGGAACGATGGAAAAGCCTGATCAGGGCATGTTCGGCTGCGGTGAGCTGACCGACGAGGTACTCACCGATGCGCTGGACCGACTGGCGGACCCGAAGGTCTCGACCAGTTCGAGCTCGTCGTTGACCACCGACGCCAACCGCTTCACGCCGACCCGGATCTGCTCCGGAGTCGGGTAGCAGAACGACAGGCGGATGTTGCCCGCTCCGCGGCCGTCGGCGAAGAACGCGGTCCCCGGTGTGTAGGCGACGAGTTCCTTCACGGCCCGAGGGAGCATGCCCTTCGAGTCGAGGGAGTCGGGCAGCGTCAACCAGATGAAGAACCCGCCGTTCGGCACCGTCCAGCTGAGGTCGGGCAGGAACTCCCCCAGTGCCGAGAGCATCGCGTCGCGTCGCTCGGCGTAGATGCCGCGGAAGGTGTCGACCTGACCCTTCCAGTCCGCGGCGTCGAGGTAGGCGTTCACGACGTACTGCCCGAACGAGTTCGGGGCGAGGACGGCGGATTCGTTGGCGAGCACGAGCTTCTCGCGGATGGCGTGCGGCGCGAGGGCCCACCCGACGCGGAACCCGGGCGCGAGGGTCTTCGAGAACGAGCCGAGGTAGACCACACCCTCGTCGTCGATCGACCGGATGGCCTGCGGCGCGGGCTCGTCGAACCAGAGCAGCCCGTAGGGGTTGTCCTCGAGCACCAGGATGTTGTTCGAGCGGCAGATGTCGAGCACCTCGATGCGGCGCTCCCGGCTCATCGTGACGCCGGCGGGGTTGTGGAAGTTCGGGATCGTGTAGAGGAACTTCATCCGCTTGCCAGCGGCCCGCAGACGGGCGATCGTCTCGCGCAGGGCCTCCGGGACCAGACCGAGCTCGTCGGTCGCGACGTGGACCGTCTCGGCCTGATAGGAGCGGAACACACCGATGGCGCCGACGTACGACGGGGACTCGGCCAGGACGACGTCGCCCGGGTCGATGAACAGGCGTGTGACGAGGTCCAGGGCGTGCTGCGACCCCGTGGTCACCACGACGTCCTCCGCGCTGGCACGGATGCCCTCGAGGGACATCACGTTGACGATGTGCTCGCGGAGGGATCGCAGACCCTGTCCGCCGCCGTACTGCAGCGCCATCGCGGCGTCCTCGGCCATCACGCGGTCGAGTGAGCCGGTCACGAGCTCACGCGGCAGCGCGGAGACGAAGGGCATGCCGCCGGCGAGCGAGACCACCTCGGGCCTCGACGCGACGGCGAACAGAGCTCGGACCTCGGAGGCGCTCAGCCCGGCGGTGCGCTGGGCGTAGGAGTCGTACCAGGGGTCGAGACTGTTGCCGTTCGTCATCGAGTTTCCTCCACTCGGTCGTTCTCGCCACAGTACGACATCTGCCCGGAGAACCCGCCGCCGAGACCGGTACCAATCTCCAGCCTGTGGCACGCGTGACGAACGCAGCGCGTGACGCTTCTTGTGTGGAACCGTTCGCCGTTCGGCCAAACAACACATAGGCAATCTGATACGTCGGTGATAGGTTCGAGCTGCCAATGGGGCAATCCCATGGCTGCTGCTACCGCAAGGTCGCCCGCAGCCCAGAAGAAATGAAGGATGACAATGACGTTTCGGGTACATCGCCTCCCCCTCGCCGCTCTTGCACTCAGCGCCAGCCTCGCCTTCGGAGTCATCGCGCCCGCTCAAGCTCGGGCTGCCGTGGATGACGGCCGGGCAGCGCTCGGCCCGTGCAACTCGGCACAAGCCGTGAGATTCACGAACTCCGGGAGCAACGGAGGGACATCGACCATCCAGAACTGCTTCTCGACGAAAAAGCGCGTCGCGATGCGAATCCACAACGTGGTCGGGCTGATCGGCTGGGACCAGAACGGACGCTGTGTCACGCTGAATCCTGGTGGGAAGACGAGCATGCGGAACTCCGTCTCGAGTTACGGCTTCAGTTGGGCGGCCTGCTGAACCGCTGCGTGCCTGCGGTATCCGAGCAGGGAGCGGATGAGGACGCACCAGACAACGAACGCCCCGCCCTCCGATGGAATGGAGGGCGGGGCGTCCGCGTCTGTGTGGCGGATCCCTACGCGAGGAAGTCCGCGAGGTCGGCCTCGAGGGCCGGCTTCGGCTTGGCGCCGATGACGGTCTTGACGACCTCGCCGCCCTTGAACACCTTCATCGCCGGGATCGACGTGATCTGGTAGTTCATGGCCGACTGGGGGTTGTCGTCGACGTTGAGCTTGACGATCTCGATCTTGTCGGCGTGCTCCGCGGCGATCTGGTCGAGGATCGGCGAGACCGCGCGACACGGGCCGCACCACTCAGCCCAGAAGTCCACGAGGATCGTCTTGTCGGACTTGAGGACTTCGGCCTCGAACGTGGCGTCGGTCACTGCCTTTGCGCTGGACATGTTTGCTCCTTCGACGGGAAGTCGGTTCGGTGTGGTGAACGGGGACGCAGCGACGCGCATTCCCGTGGCGTGCAGGGCCGGGGTCAGACCCGGGCGGTGACGTCGATGATCGCCTCGGCCGGGGTGACACCCTCGGCCTGGTCGGTCAGGTCGTGGTCGAGGTCGGCCAGGTACTTCTCGGCGTCGAGCGCTGCGACCGCACCGGAACCGGCGGCGGTGATCGCCTGGCGGTACGTCGGGTCGAGCACGTCGCCGGCGATGAAGACACCCGGGACGCCGACGGCGCGGGAGGTGCGACCCTCGACCGCGAGCGTGCCCTCGGGAGCGATCTCGAGCTGGCCGTGCACCAGGTGCGTGCGCGGGTCGTTGCCGATCGCGATGAACAGGCCGTCGAGGGCGAGGGAGGACTCTTCGCCGGTGACGGTGTCCTTGAGCGTGACGCCATCGACCGAGGAGTCACCCGTGATGCCGGTGACCTCCTTGTTCCAGGCGAACTCGATCTTCGGGTCGTTCATCGCGCGGTCCTGCATGATCTTCGACGCACGCAGCGAGTCCTTGCGGTGGATGACCGTCACCTTGTCGGCGAAGCGGGTGAGGAACGTGGCCTCTTCCATCGCGGAGTCGCCACCGCCGACGACGGCGATGTTCTTCTGACGGAAGAAGAAGCCGTCGCACGTGGCGCACCAGGAGACGCCGTGACCGGACAGGCGCTCTTCGTCCGGGAGGCCCAGGTGGCGGTACGCCGAACCGGTGGCGTAGATGACCGTGAGGGCCTCGTACGTCTCGCCGGAGCCGACCGTGACCTTCTTGACCTGACCGGTGAGGTCGACCGAGACGGCGTCGTCGTACAGGACCTCGGCACCGAACTTCTCGGCCTGTTCCTGCATCTTGATCATGAGGTCGGGGCCCTGGACGCCCTCGGGGAAGCCCGGGAAGTTCTCGACCTCGGTGGTCTTGGTGAGTTCACCGCCGGTCTCGACACTCGAGGCGACGATGAGCGGCTTCAGCTCAGCGCGCGCGGCGTAGATGCCGGCCGTGAACCCGGCAGGACCGGAACCGATGATGATGAGCTCGCGCATGCGTGATTGCCCTTCCGTTGCTTGCTGACCGGGTCAACCAATGGTACCGGCGCGCCATTCCCGCGGCCTGGCTGTGCGGTCAGCGTCCGAGGCGGCTGCGGACCAGCGTCACGGCGTTCGCGATCTCGCCGTTCTTCGCGACGACGAGCACACCGAAGTACACGGCTGCCATGACCGCTCCGGTCAGCACGAGCGTGATGAGGGCGCTCGTCACGTCGGCCATCGCGAAGCCGCCCTCGGAGAACGCACCGAAGAAGTTCGCGACGAGCACCCCAGCGACCCCGGCGATCAACGCGCCGATCAGGAACTGCACGTGCGATCGGGTGACGTTCGGGCCGTCGATCCCGCCGAGACGCTTGCGGACGAGGACGAGGGCCACGATCGTCTGCGCGGTACCGGCGAGCGTGGTGCACACCGCGATGCCGACACCGATGTGTTGCGCGGGGAACGTGGCCACCGCGAGGGCCCCGATGACGAAGAGGCCGGACTGCACGATCTGCATGAGGAACGGAGTGCGGTGGTCGTGCAGGGCCCAGAAGACGCGCTGGATGATGAAGAGCATGCTGAAGAGGACCAGCCCGGGCATGAACCCCACGAGCACCCACGCCATGGCCTGGGTCAGCCCGAACGTGTTCTCCCAGATGCGCGCGAACGAGGTCGACGTCACGATCAGCGCCACCGTCGCGAACACGGTGAAGAGCCCGACGATCCGGAGGGACAGCGACAGGTTCCGCCGGACTGCGTCGAGGTCTCCCCGCTCGGCGTCGTGGCTCATGCGGGTGAAGTACGCGGTCGCGATCGACACGGTGATGATCGAGTGCGGCAGCATGAAGAGCAGCCAGCTCGTCGCGAGTGTGGCGTTACCGGCACCCTCTGCCAGGGACGCGACCCGCGACTGGACGAGGCCTGCGAGCTGCGTGATGAGGATCATGCCGAACAGCCAGCCGGCCGCCGTCCCGGTGGACTTCAGTCCGACGCCGCGCCAGCGGAAGTCGAGTCGGAAGGACAGTCCTGCTCGGCGCCAGAACAGCGGGAGGAACGCGGCCTGGGCGAAGACGCCGAACGACGCACTGCCGGCGAGGATGGCGACCTTGAGCGGAGTCCACGCATCGACGCTCGAGTTGACGTCTCGTCCGTGGAACATGGCGATGAACACGACGAGCCCGGCGATCGCGATCACGTTGTTGATCAGCGGTGCCCAGGTGAACGGCCCGAACACCTGCTTCGCGTTGAGGACCTCACCGAGCAGTGAGTACATCGCGTAGAAGAGGATCTGGGGGAGGCACCAGAACGCGAACGCGATGGCCAGGTCCGTCTGCGCCGGTGTGAAGCCCTTGCCACTGTCCCCGGCACCCTGGCTGTAGGCGTTCACCAGGAACGGTGCGAGGAGTGTCGCCGCGATCGTGATCACGATGAACACGGAGCCGGCGAGCGTCACGATCTTGTTCACGTACGCTGTGCCGCCGTCGTTGTGCTGCTTCATCGCGCGCACGATCTGTGGGATCAGCACGGCGGAGAGCAGGCCACCGGCGATCAGGGCGTAGATGTTGTTCGGCAGCTGGTTGGAGACCGAGAAGGCGTTCGCCGCGCGGGACCCCGAGTTGCCGATCGCGTAGGCGAGCACGAACGTCTTCGCGAACCCGAGCAGGCGCGAGATCATCGTCCCCGCCGCGAGCATGGCGCTGGCCCGGCCGAGGCCACGCCCCTCGCCCTGCTCGGCGTCGACCTCGGCGCTGGGCTGGGTGGTGCTGATGGTCGGCTCCTCGGGGCGGTGGTCGGACGGGAGGCTCGACTCGACCCCGGCACGCGCGATCGCGTCCTCGAGACGGTCGCCGTCCCCACCGACGGTGTCGGTGCCGGAGCTGGCCGCGGCGATCGCGGTGGCGGCGCCGGGGACGGTGGTCGGGCCTCCAGGCTGTGAGAGGTCGGCGGCCTGGGAGAGGTCGGCAGACCGGGAGACGTCGGCAGACCGGGAGGCGTCGGCCGACGGTGCGGCGTCGGCGCCCACCGGGGGCTCACCGGGCCCGGGGGGCTGGACCTCGAGGGGACGGTTGGGGTCGTCGTCCTCCTCTGGTTCCGGTTCGCCGTTGCGGCGACGCAGACGGCGGCGGACGTTGCGGAGGATCCCCAGGCCGAAGACGACGACGACGGCGATCGCGGCGAGGGCCGTGATGACGGTCTCCCACTGCGCCTGCACGTTGATCTCGACCGTGGCGGGGGTGGCGATGCGGGCCCCGCTCGCGCTCGTCAGCGCCATCGACAGGGCGACCTTGCCGTTCGCGACCGACTGCACCGGGAACGTGGTGCGGGTCGAGGAGCGGGGTTGGATCGTGACCTCGACCGCGTTCCGTTCGATGCGCAGGAACGAGTTCGACGGCGTGACGGTCAGGAACACCGTGACCGGCCAGTCGGACCGGTTCCGGACCGAGATCGGCAGCGAGGACCGGTCGCCGAGCAGGGTGATGTCGCTCGAGTTCACGATGCCGACGCTGGCGATGGTCTTCTGGTCGTCCGCGGTGATGCCGTCCACGACGGTCGTGAGCCCGTCCGTGTCCGCACGCCAGGCGTTCGACGCCGCGGCGAGGGTGCGCAGGCGGGCCGGGGCGGTGACCTGGACCGGGTCGGCGACGGCGCTGGCGAAGCCGACGAGGGCCTGCTCGGAGCGGACCAGGCGGCGGAGGACCGTCAGCCGGTCGGAGCCGTCGTCCTTGCTCTGCAGGGTCAGCGATCCGGGCTTGGCGTCGACGACGGTGGAGAAGTCCGTGGGCGCGATCCAGGCGGTGTCCTCGAGGGCGTCCAGCGCCTGCTCGAGGCGCGCGGAGTCGGTCGGCCAGGACCGGTCGAGCGTCAGCAGGACGGGGCCGGTGGCGCTGCCCTGGACGGCGACGGTGGCGAGGGTCGCTCGGAGGGTGGCCATCGCGCGGTCGGTGGCGCGGGCGGACTTCGCGTCGGCGGCCTGGCGCAGCAGGTCGGACATCCCCTGGTCGGCGACGAGGGCCTTGGTGGAGGAGACCTGCTCGGCCGCGGCGACCGTGGTGTCCTGGCCGGCCGAGGTGTTGCCGCTGGACAGGATCGTCGAGGTGTAGCCGGCGGTGCGGAGTGCCGGGAGGTCGTCCGAGGAGACGGTGCCCTCGACCGGCCACGCGACGGTGTCGACGGTCCAGGGGAAGGACACCAGCGAGGCCGAGGTGGGGATGGTGGCGGGGTCGGTCTCGTCGGTGTTCCCGGTGCCGTTCCCGTTGCCGGTGCCGTCGGCGGCGTCCGTGGTGGCGGTGTCGGTCGGCTCGGTCGCGGTGTCGCCCGGGGTCTGGGTGGTCGAGCCCGCGCCGTCGGTGGGCTCCTGCGCCGGGTCCGTCGCCTGGTCGGTCGGGGCCGGGGTGGTGGTCGGGCTCGGGGTGGCCCCGGGGAACCGGTCGGCGTCGACGGCGGCGGCGATCGCCTGGTCGAAGGAGATCGGCGCCGCGATGCCCGACAGCCCCGCCTGGCGCAGCCCCGTGACGTCGGCGTCGGCGTAGGACAGCGGGAACTTCTCGTTCCGGAGGCCCTCCAGCCGCTCGAGCCACGCGGTCGCCGAGGTCGGGGCGTCGTCGCCCAGGATCCGGATGGACGCGATGATGCGCGGGTCGACGGCGAGGGCGACACTGTGGCCCTCGGCCGCGTCGAGCTGCTGGGTGAGGGTGCCGTCGACGGCGGTGTCGGCGGCCAGGGCGTTGGCGCTGAGCAGACCGTCGTCGGTCGCCGGCACCGTGACGGGCATCGCCACCGCGACGTCGACCGGCGCGGGGTCGGGTCCGGGGTTCCAGGTGAAGGCGGAGCGTCCGACGGCGAGGGTCGAGCCGGCGATGTACGAGGCCGCGATGCGTCGGGCACCGAAGGGGTTGAGTGTGCCGAGACGGACGTCGGCGAACGGCACCGAGATCGAGTCGACCGTGACGGATCGGTGTGCCGGGACCTCCGGGATCGTCACGCGGTCCATGCGCTCCCCGGGGTAACCGTCCGGGGAGGTGTCGTTGATCCAGTCGGTGAGGATGTCGCGCGTGCCGACGACGGGCCGGATGATGTCCAGGTCCGCGCGGCCCGCGGGCAGCGCGGAGTCGGTGTCGTTCGTCACCGTGACGGACAGCGAGAGGTCGTCGCCGAGGTTCATCACCCCGCGTCCGGACGGCGTCACCTGGACCGACGTGGTGCCGGCCTGGGCCGCGGCCGGCGTCGCGGGCTTCGAGGTGGTGGCGGCGTCGGCGACGTCCACCGCGGCGGGCGCGATGACCAGACCGGTGGCGACCAGGGCGGACGCGGCGGCGGTGAGCACGGTACGGAGAATCTGCATGTGGGAGGGCCCTGGTCGGAGCGGGCCACGACGAGTGTATGAGCCACGACCATGACAGCAGGCGAGCGCGCAGGTGCTCGGGCCCACTATCTGGGATGATCGTGGGCGTCATGCAGTCCGTAGCCCAGGCCGTCGAGCGACTCGACGCACTCGCCGCCACCGACACCGTCGACGTCCTCGCACGGGCGTTCGCCGCCGCCGGTCACGAGCTCGCCCTCGTCGGCGGGCCCGTCCGCGACGCCTTCCTCGGCCGTCCGGTGACCGACCTCGACTTCACGACGGACGCCCGACCCGACGCCGTGCTGGCGATCGTCGAGCCCCTCGCCAGCAACACCTGGGACGTCGGGCGCCAGTTCGGCACCATCGCCGCCATGGTCCGCGGCGAGCAGGTCGAGATCACCACCTACCGCAGTGACGTCTACGACGGCGAGACCCGCAAGCCCGAGGTCACGTTCGGCGACACCATCGAGGCCGACCTGCTCCGCCGCGACTTCACCGTCAACGCGATGGCGCTCCGACTCCCCCAGCGCGAACTCGTCGACGTGCACGGCGGCGTCGAGGACCTGCTCGCGCAGCGCCTGGCGACCCCGCAGGCGGCCCGGGTGTCCTTCCGCGACGACCCGCTCCGGATGATGCGCGCCGCCCGGTTCACGGCGCAGCTCGGCTTCACCGTGTCCGACGACGTCCGTGACGCGATGACGGACCTCGCCGACTCGATCGAGAACATCTCCGCCGAGCGCGTGCGGGACGAGCTCGTGAAGCTGCTGAACACGAACGACCCGGTCGAGGGCATCCGGCTGCTGGTCGACTCCGGCATCGCCGAGCTGGTCCTGCCCGAGCTCCCCGCGATGAAGCTCGAGATCGACGAGCACCACCACCACAAGGACGTGTACGAGCACTCGCTCACCGTCCTGACCCAGGCGATCGGGTACGAGGCCGAGCGGCACCCGGGCGAGGCCCCCGACACCGTCCTGCGCCTGGCCGCACTGCTGCACGACATCGGCAAGCCGGCGACCCGGAAGCTCGAGCCGGGCGGCGCCGTCAGCTTCCACCACCACGACCTGGTCGGCTCGAAGCTCGCGAAGAAGCGGCTGCGGGCCCTGCGCTTCGACAACGACACGATCGCCTCGGTCTCACGGCTGATCGAGCTGCACCTGCGGTTCTTCGGCTACACCGAGGGTGCCTGGACCGACGCGGCCGTCCGCCGCTACGTCCGTGACGCCGGCGACCAGCTCGAGCGGCTGCACGAGCTCACCCGCTCGGACGTCACCACCAGGAACCGTCGGAAGGCGGACCGGCTCGGGTTCGCGTACGACGACCTGGAGGCCCGGATCGCCGTCCTCGCAGAGCAGGAGGAACTCGACTCCATGCGTCCCGACCTCTCCGGGGACGACATCATGCGGATCCTCGACATCCCGCCGGGGCGCGCCGTCGGCGACGCGTACCGCTTCCTGCTCGAGGCGCGGATGGACGAGGGCCCGCTCGGGCCCGAGGACGCCGAAGCGCGCCTCCGCGCCTGGTGGGCGTCCCGCGACGAGGGCTGATCCGCTCGACGGTGGCGCGCCTCCAGGCCGTCCGCTACGATGGGCAGGTTGTCTCGCGCGCCTTCTGCGTGCCGGGGCACATGCATCAACCCTCCTGTCCCGGGAACTGCCCGGGGCCGCTGAGACCAGAGGAGGTGGGTTCCGCATGCACCAGTACGAACTGATGGCGATCCTCGACCCCGAGATCGATGAGCGCACCGTCGCTCCCAGCCTGGACAAGTTCCTCGCGGTCATCCGCAACGACGGTGGCACCGTCGACAACGTGGACGTCTGGGGCCGTCGCCGGCTCGCTTACGAGATCGCGAAGAAGAACGAGGGCATCTACGCCGTCGTGAACTTCACGTCGTCCGCCGACTCCGCCAAGGAGCTGGACCGCCAGCTCGGTCTCTCCGAGGCCGTCCTGCGCACCAAGGTCCTCCGCGCCGAAGAGGGCATGGCCCAGGTCGCCGCGCAGAAGCAGCGCGACGAAGCCCGTGCCGCCCGCAAGGCCGCCAACGCGTCGGCCTCGGCCGCCACGACCGCGAGCGCCGAGTAGCCCGTGGCCGGCGAAACCGTCATCACGGTGGTGGGCAACCTCACCGCGGACCCGGAGCTGCGGTACACGCAGAACGGGCTCGCCGTGGCGAACTTCACCATCGCGTCGACTCCTCGCACGTTCGACCGTCAGGCGAACGAGTGGAAGGACGGCGACGCGCTGTTCCTCCGTGCGAGTGTGTGGCGCGAGTTCGCCGAGCACGTGGCGGGGTCGCTGACGAAGGGCTCGCGCGTCATCGCGCAGGGTCGTCTCCGTCAGCGTTCCTACCAGGACCGTGAGGGTCAGCAGCGGACGAGCATCGAGCTCGAGGTCGACGAGATCGGCCCCTCGCTGCGGTACGCGACCGCCCAGATCACCCGTGCACCGGGTGGCAGTGGTGGTGGCGCCGGTGGTGGCCGTGGCCAGGTCGGTGGGGGCAACTCCTCCGGCGGTGGCAACGGCGGCTACAACGGTGGCGCGTCCGGTGGCAACGGTGGCGGTCAGTCCGACGCCCCGTGGTCGCCGCAGGGTGGTCAGCAGGGTGGCGGGAACGCACAGTCGAACGACGTGTGGTCCACCCCCGGCGGCACCTACGACGACGAGACCCCGTTCTGATCCTCAGCGGTCTGACGACACAACTTCTTCTTCTCTAAGGACACACAATGGCTGGAAAGAGCACCGGCGACCGCCGGAAGCCTCGCGGTAAGGGCGGCAAGAACGCCGCTCCCGCGAAGGCGATCAAGGTCGGCGTCATCGACTACAAGGACGTTGCGACCCTTCGCAAGTTCATCTCGGAGCGTGGCAAGATCCGCGCCCGTCGCATCACCGGCGTCTCCGTCCAGGAGCAGCGCCTCATCGCCCGTGCCGTGAAGAACGCCCGTGAGATGGCGCTCCTCCCCTACGCCGGCTCCGGCCGCTGATCGGAGGTCGACGAATGTCGAAGCTCATCCTCACCCACGAGGTCTCTGGCCTCGGTTCCGCCGGTGACGTCGTCGACGTCAAGAACGGCTACGCCCGCAACTACCTGATCCCGCAGGGCTTCGCCGTGTCGTGGTCGAAGGGCGGCGAGAAGCAGATCGAGTCGATCCGTGCAGCTCGCGCCGCACGCGAGCTCGCCACCATCGAAGAGGCACAGGACCTCAAGATGAAGCTCGAGAACGCCACCATCCAGCTGTCGGTCAAGGCCGGCAAGGACGGTCGTCTCTTCGGCTCCGTCCGCCCGGGTGACGTCGCTGACGCCGTCCAGGCGCAGGGCGTCGGCTCGCTCGACAAGCGCAAGGTCGAGGTCCCCGCGACCATCAAGACCGTCGGTGACCACGAGGCCACCGTGCGTCTGCGCGAGGACATCGTCGCGACCATCTCGCTGAAGGTCGTCGCCGCGAAGTAGTCCGGTCGCTGCTCCGGCAGCACCAGCACCGCCGGAAGGGCGGGTCTCCCCCAGTGGGAGGCCCGCCCTTCTGCGTTCCCCGGCGCGTGGTGCGGGTCACGGAACGCATTCCTGACGAACGCTCGGTGAACAGGAGTTGAAGGCCCTCGTCCGGGGGTCGACCGCTCGGTACGTTCGTCGAGGCCTCCAGTACCGGGGGTGAACGAAAATCGAGATCAGGAGCACGACATGCCCAACTTGAACGTCACCTACGGCGAGATGCAGGATGCCGCGACCCGTCTGG
>NZ_JARUXD010000170.1:0-250 GCF_030433875.1 Curtobacterium sp. PsM8
TGGGTTTTTTATTGTTTTTTTTTTTTTTGGCTTTGGCTTTTTAAAATTCCAACGGCCCGGTGTGGTTTTTGGGTTGTTTTTTGGGGGTTGGGGTTTTTTTTTTTTTTTTTTTTTGGGGGTTTTTTTTTTTTTTTTTTTTTGTTTGTGTTGGTGTGGGGGGGGGGTTGGTGTTTTCTTTTTGTTGTGTTTTGTTTGGGGGGGTTGGGGTTTGGGTTGGGGGGGGGGGTGGTTTTGTGGTGGTACGGACCGT
>NZ_JARUXD010000171.1:0-249 GCF_030433875.1 Curtobacterium sp. PsM8
GTACCCTAAAAAGTGGATTTTAAGCTACGATTAGAATCTTTTCCCTGCTTAGCATAATGGGAAAAACGTGCTATAATGTTCAGAAGATTTTTTAAAACTAGCTTTTTACAATCAGAGGTGTGAAATCAATGAAACTAACCGAAAAAGAAACTGAAATATTAGAGATTTTAGATGAAAACAGCCGCGCCGATTTAAATACAATTGCAAAAATGGCAGGTGTGACATCAGAAGAAGCAGAAGCCATTATTC
>NZ_JARUXD010000172.1:0-249 GCF_030433875.1 Curtobacterium sp. PsM8
GATGAACATCATCGGCGGCAGGTCGTCGCCGTACCAGTTCGAGGCGATCTCGCCGAGGTCGATCTCCTGGCCGAGCACCAGCGGCGTCATCCAGGAGTGCGGGTCCTGGGCGTAGTCGATCGGCGTCAACGAGTCGCCCACGATAGTGTATTACGGGACGAAGTACTTGTGCATCAGGCTGTGGTGGTAGCTGAACCCGAACTTCTACAGCAGCTGTATCTTATACAAAACTGACGCTGCCGACCAACA
>NZ_JARUXD010000173.1:0-248 GCF_030433875.1 Curtobacterium sp. PsM8
ATTTCCCTCTCTTCTTCGGTTAATCCTTTCCCCTTCGTCTTTTTCTACACCCTCGTTTAGTTGCTTCTTTTTCCTTCCCGCTTTCCTGCACTAACATTTTGCCGCAGTACACTATACGATCGTAGTACATCTTACAACTCCGCATACCGCGTCGCCAAAAATTTACTTCGCCAACCATTCCATATCCGTTAAGTATACATGTATATATATTGCACTGGCTATTCATCTTGCACTTTTCCTCTTTCTTC
>NZ_JARUXD010000174.1:0-248 GCF_030433875.1 Curtobacterium sp. PsM8
TCCGACCGCAGCGCCATCAGGCCCGGCATTTCGGTTTCGGCGATGTTGATTTCTGCACGGCCGAAATCGGCCAGGTTGATGTCGGCTACGACGTAGTCGTTCTTTTCAAGCACAGCGGCGCTGGCCATGGCGGGCGTCTCCAAAATCGTGGAATTGCGCCCGCCCCTAGCTCCTCAAATGCTCCGAAGCAAATATAAAGATATCTTTATATCGCTTATTTCTGTCCGCGTGACGCGGTCTGGACCAGC
>NZ_JARUXD010000175.1:0-245 GCF_030433875.1 Curtobacterium sp. PsM8
TCCTGCAAGAGGTGAGTACGCTGCTTGAGAATGAGCGGGAGTATGTGAGGCGGATACCGGAGGACGTTGACGAGCTTGAGGTAAATGTCAGGATCATTAAACGCCCAATGTACGAGCTTGCTCATGGCCGCGTACTGCTGGTCGAAGCCATCGACCGCTTCCGCTCAGCAGCCACCAAGGTGTAAAAATGAATGCCGATACGCGCACGCATGAATTGTTGGATCGTCGCCATGTGGTTGTGGCTG
>NZ_JARUXD010000176.1:0-243 GCF_030433875.1 Curtobacterium sp. PsM8
TCTTCACCAAAACCTTGGCTACGGCTGTTTACATAGATTTCATCAAGATTAGTCGCATCTTCTGCGCGGTAGCCGTAACGGATACCGTCAAAACGTTGCAAGTTTGAAGAAGCTTCTGATGAAGCGATGATGTAATAAACGGCAACACCGTATTTAGAGTGAGGAAGGCTGACTTCTTCGACGATAGCACCCAATTTTTCAAAGTGTTTAGCGGCATTTAGAATGGTTTCCTTAACCTCTGGG
>NZ_JARUXD010000177.1:0-241 GCF_030433875.1 Curtobacterium sp. PsM8
ATTGCGTTCGTCTCGTGGGCGCGGATATTTGTATAAGAGACTGGGTCGAAGGTGACCCGGGTCGCGGCGAGCAGTGCCTGATCGTGTTCGTCCGAGGGCAGCGCCGCGTCGGTCGTGATTACCACGAGCATCGTCGCCAGCCACGGTGCGAGCATGCCCGCACCCTTAGCCATGCCGCCGACCCTCCAGCCGTCGAAGGTCACGACGCACAGCTTCCGCGTGCTGTCGGTGGTCAAGATGG
>NZ_JARUXD010000178.1:0-241 GCF_030433875.1 Curtobacterium sp. PsM8
ACTGGCAGGAGGTCCCACCGATCGCGCTCCGTCGTCCGCCGTGCGGTGCGACCTCGGGCCTCGCGCTCGTGTGGCTCGCACTGCCGCTCCGCATCGTGCCCCGGGCTCGAGCGTGGTGGATCCGTCGAGCCGGGTGGTCGTTCGTGGTGTTCGGGGTCGCCGTCGCGGTGCTCTGCGTGTCCTCCGTGGTCGGTTCGGCCGGCCCGGTGCACAACGAGGCGTTCGCCGTCCAGCCCGCGAC
>NZ_JARUXD010000179.1:0-240 GCF_030433875.1 Curtobacterium sp. PsM8
TTCGTGCACTCGTGGTGGAGGCGGCCAGGACAGTCGCCGGAGCGACCGGGCTCAAGCGCGAGCGGCTCATGATGATCGCGGCGCCGTTCGCAGACTGGGTGGTCAACGTCAACGGCTACCCGACGACGACCGCGGTCGTGGTGCACCCCCTTATTGTGCGCCGCAACCTCGCCCCCGCCCCCGTCGCAAGGTCGGGCCCCCCCCCCCCTACCTCACCGGCAGCGCGCCACCCGGTGTGCA